>JAIUMT010000045.1 GCA_022565415.1 Balneolales bacterium
CTCAAACCCAGCGCGCAGTCGATAACTTCCCGATAAGTGGCATTCGTTTCAGCCGGTCTATGATTAAAGCTTTGGGTATCGTGAAATCCTCGTGTGCCAAAGTGAATGCAGATCTTAATCTGCTCGATAAAGACATTGCCGCGTATATTATTAAGGCTTCGCAGGAGGTAATTGATGGTCAGTTGGATGATCATTTTCCATTAGACATTTTTCAGACAGGCTCGGGAACGTCAACCAACATGAACACCAACGAGGTGATTTCATCACGTGCAAACGAGTTGGCAAAAGCCGACGGAAAAGACGTTAAAGTCCACCCGAACGACCACGTGAATTTTGGTCAGAGTTCGAACGATGTTTTCCCAACAGCGATTCGTATTGCCGCAGCTGTAGAATCAAAAAACGAATTAATACCATCGCTCAAGCACCTCAATACCATTCTCAAGGAGAAGGGGGAAGAGTACAAAGATGTGGTCAAGACAGGTCGTACGCACCTGATGGATGCCATGCCGGTTACGTTTAAGCAGGTTTTCGACGGATATGCCCGCGCTATGGAGTTAGGCGTTGTTCGTGTGGACAGTGCCCTGGAGCGCGTTTATGAGCTTCCTCAGGGTGGAACTGCGGTAGGTACCGGTATCAATACCCATGCTGAGTTCGGAAAACGTTTTGCCGCTGAGGTTGCTAATGTAACCGGATTGCCATTCATCGAATCGGTAGATCATTTCGAAGCACAAGCAACGATTGATGCTCCGGTTGAGTTAAGTGGTCAGCTCAAGACGATTGCTGTTAGTTTAATTAAGATTGCGAATGATTTCAGATGGATGAATTCCGGTCCAAAAAGTGGAATATCTGATTTGCAACTGGCTGCACTTCAGCCTGGATCGTCGATTATGCCTGGTAAGGTGAATCCGGTTATTGAAGAGTCGACTGTTATGGCTTGTGCTCAGGTTATTGGCAACGATGCGACAGTGACGTTGGCTGGCGGAATGGGAAGTAACTTCGAGCTTAACGTTATGTTACCTGTTGCGGCTCATAATCTGCTCGAATCGGTTAAGCTTCTGGCTAACGTGAGTCGAAACCTCGCTGATCAATCTGTGAAGGTAATTGTTGTGAATTCAGACCGCGTTAAGGAGTTACTCGATAAGAATCCGATTTTGGTTACCGCACTAAACCCGATTATCGGCTACGACCTGGCTGCGCAAATTGCCAAGAAGGCGTACAAAGAAGATCGTTCACTCAAGGATGTAGCCCTGGAAATGACTTCGTTATCTGAGGCTGAACTTGACAAAGCTTTAGATCCGATCAAAATGACACTTGGCGGATTTACCGAGTAAATATATTACTCACAAAATGCAAAAGGCTTCAATACTATTCAGTGTTGAAGCCTTTTTTATTTTCGGGAAAGGGGGGAGTTTAGCTCGACGATGCTTCTAAAAAAGCAGTTTATCAATCAGAATTAAGATCCAGATAATTGGCAGATAGAAGAAAGAGGCGAACATAAGTTTCCGAGCCGTAATTTTGCTGCGTTCAATTACAAACCGGACTCCGGCTATCGCAAACCATGCAGTTGCTGCCAGTGCTGGAATCAGGTAAAACAAACTGTTGAAGTCTAGTATATATAAACTGTAAATAACCGGAAGTAGTGCCACTAAGCAAGCGAGCGATATCCAAGATGTTAGCAAACCTGTGTTATCGCCTTTGGGCAACATTTTGAAACCGGCACGGGAGTAATCTTCATCACATAACCAGGCTATAGCCAAAACGTGGGGTACCTGCCACAAGAAAACGATACCAAACAAGATCCAGAGTCCGGCGTCGTAAATGGATCCAGTTGCAGCTGCCCATCCGCCTACTGGAGGCAGGGCACCGGCTATAGATCCAATTGGTACATTCCAGAATGACAGCTGTTTTAGTGGCGTATAAAGGACCAGATAGATGAACGAAGTTGCAAGGGAGACGAGTCCGGCAACGAAGTTTACGGTAAAGATTAGGTAGACGAGTCCGGCGAGAATCATACCAAGTGAAAAGACTAATGCCTGTGTGTCTGTAATACGTTCCATAGGCAACGGACGCTTACTGGTACGTATCATCAGTTTATCCAGGCTTCTTTCCATGAACTGATTGTGGGCAGCAGTACCACCGGCAATCATGAAGGTACCTATAACTGCATTCATAAGCGTTATGAATGATATACTTCCTTCAGACCCCAGTATGAAGCCTATCGCCATGCTAGCCAATACCATGTATGTAATACCAGGCTTGGTTAGCTCGTAATATGTTGAAAATGTACTCCCGATAGAGCCGCTGGAAGTACTTGATTGCTCAAGAGCGTGTTTCATTAAATAATATTCGGAAAAAGCGCGTTGTTTTGAGAACTTCTTGATTAACTATCAAGCCTGTAATTTAAGAAATATTTAACTTCAAGGCATTGGAAAGAATTGGTATTCGGATGAATTCTATTCCTGTATTTCGTGTTTTTTTGTAATAATTGACTCATTACATCTACTATTATTTTATGAAATTAAATGTTTTTCAAAAAATGGCCATCCTCACCATTCTCGCAACGTTATTTTTAATTTTGGTTGGTGGATTGGTTCGTGCATCTGGTGCCGGACTCGGTTGCCCGGATTGGCCCAAATGCTATGGTTTATGGATTCCTCCAACGAGCGTTGATACGCTTCCTTCGGCCTATGAAGCATCAGAATTCAATGCTGTTAAAACCTGGACAGAGTACATTAATCGCCTGATTGGAGTTCTCATTGGTTTTTTCATAACGTTGACATTCATATTCTCGTTCAAATACCGGAAAACTAAGCCGGTAATTACTTTGGCTTCTTTTGCTGCATTTGTGATGGTGCTTTTTCAAGGATGGGTGGGCGGACAGGTCGTGCTGAGCGGGCTGTCTGAGTGGATTATCTCCGTTCACATGATGGTTGCCATGGCTATCGTCGGAACGTTGATCTACGCGGCATTCAAAGCCTTCAGCGACGACATAAACATATCTATTAGCAAAGACCATCGCAGAGTCTTAATCTGGGGATCAATAATTCTTCTGATTTTGACGCTGATTCAGATGGTAATTGGAACACAGGTTCGAGAAGCTGTGGATATGATTTCACGAAGTGCAGCGCAGGTCGACAGGGCAGAATGGATCGACCATATAGGAATTATTGATGGAATACACCGATCTTTTTCGTGGTTGGTGCTTATATCATCTGGTTATTTGGTTTATTACGTGCGTAAGAACTCGATGCAGCCATATTTCACGAACCTAGTTTTAATCGTTTTCGCCCTGATTATATCTCAAGTTTTTGTAGGAGTAGTTCTGGCATATTTTGGAATGCCGGCGATATTTCAAGTGCTTCACTTGTTTGGATCTGCAGTAATGATTAGCGCTGTTTTGTTGCTTGTGTTTAGCGCCAATGAGGCAAAAACAAATTTATCTGTTAGCTAGACAAAAGATTTACTGTCTTGTTCCTATAATGTTGAAAAAAAAACCGGATGGAGTTGAGCAAAGAAGAGTATTACTTTGATTATACCTCAAAATTCGGTTCCAAAACATCCGTCGAAGTGAGAGCATTATCATTGTATGTCTAGACTAAGAATACTATTCGACTGATGCTTGTGTAGAATGAGTAAATCCGCTTTTAGTCTATGTCGTTCACCAAGATGAACTTAGTTTTGAGGATGAGACTCAAGTATAACAAAAAAAGGCCGACTGGAAATAATCCGGTCGGCCTTTTTTATAGATACTTAACTAAATGATTAGCTGTAAATCCAGAATGGTACATCTCGATAGAGTGTATCCAATAATGTGATGCCAATCATTATGATGAAGAACAAAAGCGAGAACAATAACGCCATTGTGTTAATTTTCTTATCCCAAATCAAGCCCATAAAAATGGCCGCTACAACGGTTGCTTTACCGAAAGCCAGGGATAGTGCAACTATCAAATCAAACGGTCTTGGTATTTCAATAAATGAAGCTCCGACGGTGATTATCGTCAATACAACCAATGCTGTAGCAGCACCGAGCAAATACTTCAAACTGATTATGTGATGTCCACTCATGATATCATTCAATTAGGTAAAGTAAGGGGAAGAGGAAGATCCAGATTAAATCGACTAAGTGCCAATATAGTGCTGTAACTTCAACAGGGGTGTAGTATGCAGCAGTATAGGTTCCAGCTCTGGCTTTAACAACCAGGTAGACCATTAACCCAATGCCAATTATTACGTGCAAACCGTGCAAACCCGTCATCATATAGTAGATGCTGAAGAATATCGGTGCACCAGGATGGTCAATACCCTCGTAGGTGTAGAACTCACCAGGTAAAATACCCACAGCGAATTTGCTGGTATACTCGAAATACTTGATAACAAGGAACACACAAGCCAAAAGAATTGTCACAATCAGATATCGAGACAAGAGAGCTCTTTGGTTGAGTTGTGCTGCTCGTACAGCCAAAGCTATAGTTAAAGAACTACCAATAAGAACCACTGTGTTGATAGCACCCAAAGTGGTACTCAACTCTTTGGCCGACATATAAAATAATTCGGGATTCCAGGCACGGTAAACAATGTAGGCAACAAAAAGTCCGCCAAAAAACAGGACTTCAGTTACCAGAAATAACCACATGCCTAACTTTGAGGAATCGAGCTGTTGTTCGGAATCCACAAAGTGATGGGCGACGTGACTTTCACCATGCGTTGCGTTTTGATTCGCCATGTATGCGTGATGTACGGTTTAGATTAATAGTTGCTGTTATTCAAAATTTAGACTTTGTCTCCTACTTCTTTGGGCGTAGAAACGTCCTCAGAAGAGTGATGACCATCAGAGCCATCTATGCCTAAACGAAATTCAGATATAGGTTTGTGGAAGTCATACGGGTTATGCAACACAACTGGAGTATGATTGAAGTTGTGGTGTGCTGGTGGTGATGTTGTCATCCATTCCAATGCACGGGCTCCCCACGGATTTGATGAGGCTCTGTTGTTCTTTGAGAATAAAGATATTGCCAGGTAAATACCAACAATGATGAACCCGACTCCAAGAATCCACGATCCAACTGTTGAAGTCTGGTGTAATGTCTGAAATTGCTCAATGTAGCTATAGTATCTTCGTGGCATTCCCTGACTACCCATCACAAACTGAGGGAGGAAGGTTACGTTGAATCCGATGAACAAAATTACACTGGCAATCTTAGCCCATAGCTCGTTGTACATCTTACCAGTCATCTTCGGCCACCAGTAGTGGATTCCGGCCAAGAACGCGAATACAGTACCACCCATCATTACATAATGGAAGTGGGCAACTACATAGTATGTATCGTGAAGGTGAACGTTTACTGATAATGCACCAAGCATAATTCCAGTGAAACCACCGATTGAGAACAAGAACAAGAACATCAAGGCGTATATCATCGGTGTTTTGAGGTCGATGGAACCCTTATACATCGTCGCAATCCAGTTCAGAATCTTAATACCCGTTGGTATACCAACAAAGAAGGTCAGGAATGAGAAAATCACGGTAGATAGCTCAGATTGACCTGATACGAACATGTGGTGGCCCCAGACTAGAAATCCGATAAACGCAATTGCTAGACTTGACAGGGCGATGAGCCAATAACCGAAAATGGTTTTCTTGGAGAATGTCGAAATCACTTCTGAAATGATACCAAACGCTGGTACAATCATAATGTATACAGCAGGGTGGGAGTAGAACCAGAAAAAGTGCTGATATAAAACGGGATCGCCACCCAGAGCCGGATCAAATATTCCGACACCCAGAGTACTCTCGAGAATGAGAAGCAAAAACGTAATAGCAAGATTTGGTGTTGCTAATACCTGAATAATCGAGGTCGCGTACAAACTCCAAAGAAACAAAGGTAGTTTACCCCAGGTTTGACCCGGTGCCCGCATCTTATGTATCGTTACAATGAAGTTTATACCGGTCAGAATGGATGAAAAACCCATTATGAATACACCAAGGGTCATGGATATTACCGCTGTACCGGTTGATGTAGAGTATGGCGTGTAAAATGTCCATCCAGTGTCTACTCCACCGTAAGCGATAGAATATAACGTGAACAACGCTCCAATTGAGTAAATCCAGAAGCTAAGTAAATTCAACCGTGGGAAAGCAACATCTTTCGCACCCAACATCATTGGAAGGAAAAAGTTACCAAGTGCTGCCGGGATAGATGGGATAATGAACAGAAACACCATTATAGCACCGTGTAATGTAAATACGCGGTTATAGGTGTCGGCGTCCATAAAAGTACGAGCAGGCTCCCAAAGCTCTATTCGCAATGCTAATGCAAGCATACCTCCGACAAAGAAAAATAATATAATTGAAGCCAGATACATCAAGCCAATTCGCTTGTGATCTACCGTGAATAACCACGATTTGAGGCCTTTTCCAGCATTCAAGTAATGCTCGGTGGGGTTCTCCTCAACAGGAAATTCCCTGATTTTCAAATCTTTACTAGCAGCTGCCATGTGTTTTGTTACTCTAATTCTTTAATAAATTCGATAATTGCCGTGATTTGATCGTCTGATAGTTGTCCTTCGTATGATGGCATAATGTTGTTAAACCCAACATTGATCACTCTTCCTGGATACTTTATCGACTCTCGGAGGTATTCCTCGTCTGCTACCCGAGAAGTTCCATCAGTAAATTGTCGTTCTGCACCATAAAGGCCCTGAAATGTCGGACCAATTACAACAGATCCATCCAAACTGTGGCAACCTGCACACCCTTGAGATGTGTATAGATTTCGACCCAATTCTGCCAATGGAAGTTCACGCTCAGATAATTCTTTTTGCTCGTTTAACCAAGCGTTGAACTCATCTGGTTCAAGTGCATAAACCATGCCATCCATAGCTGAGTGACCAGTACCACAATACTCCGTACAGAATATTACATGTTCGCCCGAAGTCAATGTTTCAAACCAGAGCGTGGTGTATCGTCCAGGGAGAACATCCTGCTTAATCCTGAAATCAGGCACAAAAAAGGAGTGAATTACATCTCTGGACTGCATAATGAGTTTCACTGGTCGGCCTGCTGGCACGTAGAGCTCATCGGTGGTTTGAACGCCGTTCGGGTAGGTGAACTGCCAAAAGAATGAGTTAGCTGTTACATACACCTCATAAGCATTGCCGGGTGGGGTACGCATATCGATATATCCACGAAAACCCCATGCAAACACGATTAATACCAGAATTAGCGGTATTGTAATCCAGGTGACTTCTAACATCGTGTTAAAACGAATAACCGGTGTTACATCATCCTCCGATTTCCTTCGGTATTTGATGGAGAAGTAAAAAATGGCAACAGTAATACCCAAGAGGATAATCACACTGGTGACATTAATGAATGTGAAAAGTGCATCAACGTCAGCGGCGAAAGTCGAACTGACCTGAGGCAAAATGTATCTGTTAATGGTTTCCAACATACGGGAGCGTGCCGATTTTAATCGTTAATAATTTTATGCCGACTTTCTGAACCAAAGAAGGCCCAAAAAGATACCTAAAAAAGTTAGAGTTAGTAGTCCGCCAAGTTTCATAATGTTGATCGCATTGGGGACGTATGATCGAGAGTCTGGGTCGAATGTATAGCAAAATAGCAAGATACGATCCATACTTGTGCCAATTTTTCCATCTGCCGCGTCGAATAAAGCGTTTCTTAAATTTAGCTCGGTGTATTCAATTCCGTAGAGGTATCGGGTAATCATGCCATCCGGACTGACAAACATAATTGAAGATCCATGCAGAAACTCTTGGGCTTCATCGCTCCATTTAAAACCATACCCCAGTGCTTGGGTCATTCGATCGATATTTTGCTGATCTGCTGTGAGGAAGTGCCATCCTTCTGTAACCTCAGGTTTACCTAATAGTCTTAGGTAACTTTCTTTATTTTCTCTGGCTAGCTCAAAGCTTTCGTCAGGATCTATACTAAAGGTCAGTACTTCGAACTCTTTTCCTACTTGCCAGGCCAAATCTTGCAAGCCGTAAGTTACACCATTTAAGATCAGATTGCACAGCATCGGGCATTCGTAGTAAATGGGGGTGATTATCAAAGGCTTTCCACGCGACAAAAATTCGTCAAAGCGCACTTCTTCGCCTTGCTCATTAATGAATGTAATATCGCCTGGAATCTTATCTCCCAATTTTTCGGTAATACCGACATCACGAAGCTCAGGAGGCAAGTTATTTGCCTGTGCCGCAACAATTGGTACTAACCCGAAAACTAGTAATATGAGAAACAGTATTCGCATCAAAGTTATTGATTATAGTCGTCTAAAATGAGGGTAAAAGCTGAGTCAACAGGAACTCTGAACGTCCCTGCGTTTTCGTCAACGACATCAAATGTGGTTAAAATCTGATTGTCTTTAGCGCGAAGATCGTCAAGTTCGTAAAACTGGGCATTAATGGCAGCTTCCTGGGATTTCTGAAACGCAGCGTATCTGAATAACACTATTGATGCTATAACAAGAAGTAGTGCAACAAAGATTCCTATAAAAAAGAATGCAAAGAGCTTTTTATAGTTGAGTTCGTCGTGAGAAGCGCCATAACGTATCGATTCTTGAACTTCTTCTTGCCCGAGAATATCTTCTTTACGTTCACCTTCTAATGGATCAAATTGTGTGTGAGACATAGTGTATTATCAGTGTTTGCTTAGTGAAGCTTCAAGTTTAGGGTCGTTGTTCGCAACCATATTATTCTGACGGAACTTGTTGAAAAATAGTCCCATAAAAACGGATATCATTGTTACAAGCAGCGTTATGTCCAGCCAGTGAATGCTGATATCACCCTTGTGAAGTACCGGCATGATAATCCAGTAAATTTCAACAAAGTGAAGTACAATAATCATAACAGCAACGCTACCAACGAGTTTCATATTTGACTTAGCTTTTGCTGGTAACAACAAAATGAATGGGATAATGAACTTTCCAAATAGCAATGCCCATGCTATGGTGGCGTATCCATTCTCAAACCTATTGTAAAACCAAAGAATCTCTTTCGGGAAGTTCGCATAGTAAATCAGGAAGTACTGTCCGAAGGCTATGTAAGCATAAAATACGGTGAAACCAAAAAATAACAGCGTCATATCTCGTAAATGTGCTTCTTTAATGGTGTTTGCAAGCAGACCTTTGCTTCGAAGGTACAATGCCATCAAAATAACTACGGCAAAAAATACCTGAAAACTCATCGAGAAGAAGTAAACACCAAACATGGTAGAGAACCAAGCCGGATCTAAAGACATCATCCAGTCGAAGGCAGCAAATGCTACAGTGAAAGCAAATAAAAAGACACCCGGAGCACTTACTTTACGTTGGGATGTATCAATGCCCCAGTCGCCGGTTTCGTCCATTTTAGTTGCATTCGCATAGAGTTTGTATCCCAAAAATCCCCATACAGCGAAGTAGATCACATTTCGGATAATAAAAAAGGTCTGATTCAAATACGGGGTTTTGTCTGCAATTAACTGATCTTTCGCTAAAACAGCTTCATCCATCCACAAATACAGGTAATCCATTCCAAAAAGGATTGGAACAAACAAAAAGCCCAATATATAGATGTAGGATGCAAACGTTTCTGGAATTCGTCGCAGTGTTACTCCATACTCAGAACGTGTAATGTGATGAATCATTACAAAGAATAATGATCCCAAGGAGATACTAATGATAAAAACAAAACTGGTGAGATAGGAGAAGAAGAACTGACGGGTGTCGGTAAAAAGTCCTGCTATACTCAGTAGTCCGGCAATGGCTGCAATACCAAAAAAGAGTTTATGGGTATTGGCCGTTTCCGGGTACGTTAGATTGTCTATTAATTTTGCGTGATGCATACGATTTCAGAGGTATGTTTGTAAACTGGTCTATTGAACGGCACTTGCCGCGTTAATACTTCTTAGTTCTGTTGATTCAAATGCAATTTCAGGATCAACTCCCAACCGGTTCAAATCGCTTTCTGTTACATTCTGGCTTCGCTGAAGTGCGCGGATGTAGGCTACAATGGCCCAACGGTCTTCAACCGGAATCTGGTGGCGATACGATGGCATAGAACGAACACCATTGTACATGGAGCTATACAGTTCACCATCGGGCATCTCTAATATACGGTCTTCGTAGAAGGATGGAGGCGGAACATAGCCATATCCAATAACTAATCCGTCGCCTACCCCTGTACCACCGTGGCATGGTGTGCAGTAGATATCATAACGCATTCGACCGCGCTCAATGAACTCACGACTAACAGTGACAGGAATCCGGTCTACATAGTCTCCTGATGCGTTCACACCCTGATGGTAGGCTACGTCTACTGCGAGCTGTCCACGAGCAACGGTTCCCTCAATCGGAAGTCGATCGGCACGATTATCTTCAAAAAATGGGTTTTTAGCCTGTGCAGTGAATTTCTCTTGCCAGTCCATGTTTGGATTCGGGTGAATTGGCGGCTTTTCTGATGGCATACCCTGACATCCTGCCAGAACCACTACAGTCGCCAACGTTAAGAAATAATTTTTAGTAAACATAAGTGCGGTATTAATACAGATCTTTATTATTTCTCGATTGTTTCAATGTGAACAGCGCCTGCTGATTCTAAAAACTGACGTGTTTTTGAAGCGTCGTACAGTGCGTCATCAGATTCAATCACAACGAAAAATCCGTCGTCAGTTGCTTTTTTGAATCGCTCTGAGTTGAACAACGAATTGTGAAGTTTTGGCAAATTGTTTAAGAAAAACATGCCAAATACAGCCCCAAATGCTGACAACAAGATGGTCAGTTCGAACGTGACAGGTATGAAAGCGGGGAGGTTTACAAAGGGTTTACCACTGATGTTGATGGGATATGCAATGCTGCTTGTCCAAATTTGTAGCGCTAAGCCACCCAGGAAGCCTATCAAAGCATGACCCATAACGATAAAACCAAGTTTTGATGGTTTTAAGCCCATCGCATCATCCATACCATGAATTGGAAATGGACTATGGCAGTCGAATTTCTTGTAGCCGGCCTTGTTGGTGAGCTTGGCGGCCTTCATCAAATGTCCCGGGTTTTTAAACTCGGCCAGAATTCCGTGTGTTTTTTGTTCTATAGTACTCATCAATCTCAGGCTTATTTAGTTTCGCTGCTAGTATCGATTTTTTTAATCTCATTTCCATCTTCATCATAGTAATGAGGATCTGCTTGTGGCATCACTACCTTGATCTCTGACATTGCTACCATTGGTAAGAATCGAAGGAACAACAAGAAGTGACTGAAAAACAGACCGAATGTTCCAACATAAGTTAACACATCGACCCAAGTAGGACTGTAGTAACCCCAAGATGCCGGAATATAGTCCTGCGCGAGGGATGTTACAGTAATTACGAATCGTTCGAACCACATACCAATGTTAACGATTATCGAAAGGATAAATGATGCGGTAATACTTGTTCTCATCTTCTTGAACCAGAAGAACTGAGGTGTAATAACATTACATAAGAACATTGTCCAATAGGCCCATGCATACGGACCAAAAGCTCTGTTCACGAAAGCGAATTTTTCGTATTCGAACCCTCCGTACCAAGCAATAAAGAATTCCATTATGTAGGCAAAACCGACCATATTACCCGTCACAAGAATAATGATGTTCATTTTCTCGATGTGGTTAACGGTCATGATATCTTGCAAGTTATACAACTTCCGGGTGATGAGCATCAGCGTCATTACCATTGCAAAACCTGAGAAAACCGCACCAGCTACGAAGTAAGGAGGGAAGATGGTTGTGTGCCAACCTGGTATAATCGACACGGCAAAGTCAAACGATACAATCGTGTGAACCGATAGTACCAACGGTGTGGCGAGTCCGGCTAGAATCAGGTAAGCTTTCTCATAATGTTGCCACTGACGGTTTCCACCTGTCCAACCAAGAGCAAATCCACCATACAGTTTTTTGCCAAGAGCGCTTTTAACTCTGTCGCGCAGGGTAGCCAAGTCAGGAATCAATCCGACATACCAGAAAAGCAGGGATACAGTGAAGTATGTTGATACGGCAAATACATCCCACAAAAGAGGAGAGTTGAAGTTTGGCCACATCTGCATTTGGTTAGGGATCGGGAATACCCAATAAATAACCCAGATTCTACCAACGTGAACGGCTGGAAAGATACCAGCACACATTACTGCGAAAATGGTCATGGCCTCAGCAAAACGGTTAATCGCAGTACGCCAACCCTGTCTGAATAAAAATAATATCGCGGAGATCAGCGTTCCGGCATGGCCAATACCAACCCACCAAACGAAGTTAACAATAGCCCATCCCCATCCAACAGGATTATTTAAACCCCAAACCCCGGTACCTTCCCAAATAAGGTAAACAAGCATGGCGAGTAATAAACCCAAAAGTAGGGTTGAAATAGCAAATACAATATACCACCAACGGGGTGCTGGCGTTTCGACAATATCACCGACCAGCGATGTAATACTACCGAAAGTATGATTCCCCTGTACTAATTCGGGTTCCGGTATATAGGTTGTTTTTTGACTCATCTGAAATATTGATTTCTAGGTTTTATCCGTTTCTCAGGCTAATTTTTCGTTGGTATTTCTGATTTTGGCCAGGTAAGTGGTCCGCGGACGAACATTTAGCTCTTCTAGCAAAACGTAGTTTCTTTCGTTGCTCTTCGCTAGCGATACTACACTTTGTTTGTCTGTTAAATCGCCAAATGTAATCGCGTCTGCAGGACAAGCTTGCTGGCAGGCCGTCTTCACAGAACCATCTTCAGGTTTAATAGAGTATCCTGTTTCCAGTTTTGTGTCTGATTTAGCACGTGTTAACCGCTGAACACAATATGTACATTTCTCCATCACACCACGGAATCGAATTGAAACATCCGGGTTCATGGCCATTTGAATCACTTCAGGATCATCGCCTTGTGTAAGGTATTCAACTGGATAGTTAAAGAAGTTGAAACGACGCACTTTGAAAGGACAGTTGTTTGCACAGTAACGTGTACCAATACAACGGTTGTAGGTCATCTGATTCAAACCATCATCACTGTGGGTAGTTGCCGCAACTGGACAAACCTGCTCGCATGGGGCAAGTTCACAGTGCATACAAGTCACTGGTTGATGCACAATTTTTGCATCTCCATACTCATCACCGTTGAAATAGCGATCATTTCGCATCCAGTGCATTTCCCGGCCACGGCGTACTTCATTCTTGCCAATTACAGGGATGTTATTCTCTGCCTGACATGCAATCGTACAAACACCGCAACCAATACAGGAGGTCAAGTCAATAGCCATTCCCCACTGAGGCTCTCTTTCAGGATATTTCTGAGCTTCAAAAAGCGTAATTGGGAATTCTGCATCGCCTTTCATGCCAGGAATGTATACCATATCAGCAGCAAAACGTGGATCTTCGCGGTATCCTTCTAAAGATGCTTCACGAATAATTGGTCGACCTTCCATGCTGTGGTGGTCCTGAACACTGGCAATTTCATATCGATTGCCGGCAAGACGTACCGAAGCGTTGCTGAAATACAAAGAGTTAGTAGACGTTACCAAGCTGTTGGTGTCTACTCCAACCTGATTCGCTACTTTGCCAATTCCATCCCGACCATAGCCGGAGTAGATAGTGACCGAGTTGTCTGCATGTCCGGGAAGAACCCAGGCTGGCAGTTCTACAGAAGTACCATTGACTTCAATTCTAAGAACATCAACCGCAGTAACGCCAAATTTTCTTTTAGTAATACCTAGTTGGTCTGCAGTTGTAGGACTAACCAAAGCAACGTTATCCCAGGTGATTTTCGTAATCGGATCGGGGAGCTCTTGCAACCATCCGTTATTTGCAAATCGTCCGTCCCAGAGTTTTGGATCTGGCTTTATAACCAATTCGATGTCGCTGTCTGAAACAGTATTTACATCCGATAGGGTAGCGCTAATTGCATTTCGGAACGAACTGTTGATGGATGCATTTGCTGATCGGTAGTTTTGGTCGCCATGGAATCCGTCGTGAAGCAGAGTAGACCATTTGGTACTGAAATCACTACCTAAAATAGGGTCCCAGGTTGCTTTAACCTCTTCAGAAGCATCAATCGAGTTTCCTTTTACGATGGAGCCAAGTACTTCAATTTCGCTTTTCCCGCCGAACAAAGGCTGAATCATTGGCTGAATCACAGATGGCTTTCCTGTGAAATCGTAGCCATCACCCCAGTATTCCAGGAAGTGCGCACGATTGATGTGCCAGGTCGATAATTTCGAAGTTTCGTCGAAATGATTTGCTAGATGTACGCTAAATGGTACGTTACCCAACGCCTGAGCAAAATCAATATCTGATGGTGAGGTAAATGCAGGATTTGTGCCGAGCATTACTACTGCATCGATGTTTCCAGCCTGCATGTCTGAGACAGTCTGTGCGAAAAGATCTTTTTGATTGGCCGTATCTGCGAAAGGTAACTCAAGATACTCAACAGTGTTACCAACGTTTCCAGCTGCGACGTTTATAGCCGCTACAACCGCGTGAGTTTCAGCATCGTGATCGGCACCAGCCATTACGATGGATGACCCACCAGCGCTTTGGATTTCCTCGGCTAGTTCCTGAATCCAGGCATGACCCGAAAAGGAGTTCTCATAACCGCTGAAAGCAGCTAGGGAAGAGTATGAGTCAGATAATTTCGAGGCCAACGCATATAAAAAAGGTTTGATGTTACCTGTTTTGATGCGGAGTCTGTGGTCGGCATTCGAGCCGGTGAGGCTGTAGTTTGATTCGACTACGTAAAGTCTGTTAATGTCGTCTTCGGTACTTCTGATTCGACGTCCATTGGCAAAAGCGCGGATGTTACGCACATTATCGGCGCCAGTGCCCATAAAATCGGCATCTAAACTGATAACAACCTTAGCGTTTTCCAATTTAGGAGCTACACGCAATTTGTTGCCAAATGCTATCTGGCTTCCCAAAAGCTGATTCTCTTCGCCGTATGGTTCATATGTAACCCAAGTTGCGTTACTGAACTTGGCTAGTGCCTCTCGCTTGAAACGATTTAAGGTCAGAGAAGAATTAGCTTCACTAATAAATGCAATGCGTTTGTCTGTTGGGAGGGTTTCGTTAGCAGCTGCGATGAAATCATTCCAGCTAGCATTCTCGCCATTGTGCTTAACAGATCGGCTTCTTTCTGGATCGTATAAATCTAGAATAGCTGCTTGGTGATGCGTGTTGGTTGCACCCATGCTAGATGGGTGTTCTTCGTTACCTTCAATTTTCGTCGGTCGACCAGAATTGGTCTCTACGAGTAATCCACTCA
>JAIUMT010000046.1 GCA_022565415.1 Balneolales bacterium
CACCTATGGCAACTGAAACCTTCTACTACGACAACAAAATCGTTCGCAACTTCGCTGTTGTAACGGTTATTTGGGGTATTGTAGGGATGTTAGTTGGAATCATCATAGCATTAAAACTCATCTTTCCGGAATTTCTGGGAGGAGTTGCAGAGCTATCGTATGGCCGACTTCGTCCTTTGCATACCAACGCCGTAATCTTTGCCTTTGCCGGAAATGCGATATTTCTCGGCGTTTACTACTCTCTTCAACGACTCTGTAAAGCTCGAATGTGGAGCGATACCCTCAGTAAAATCAACTTCTGGGGATGGCAGGCAATCATTGTCTCTGCGGTAATAACGCTACCACTGGGAGTCACTCAGAGCAAGGAATATGCCGAGCTGGAATGGCCAATAGCCATCGCTATTGCGGTGATTTGGGTCGTTTTTGGCGTAAACATGCTCATGACGATTTACAACCGTCGGGTAAAACACATGTATGTTGCAATTTGGTTCTACATTGCGACATTTGTTACCGTTGCTGTTTTGCAGATCATGAACAACCTTGTGCTACCATATGCCTTTTTTGGTAGTTACTCGGTGTATGCCGGCGTTCAGGATGCCTAGGTACAATGGTCTTATGCTCATAAAGCAGTGGCCTTCTTCCTCACGACGCCGTTCCTCGGATTCATGTACTATTTCATTCCGAAGGCGGCAAATCGTCCTATTTACTCGTATCGTCTATCGATTGTCCACTTCTGGGCGTTGATTTTCATCTACATCTGGGCAGGTCCGCATCACTTGCTATATACCGCGTTGCCGGGCTGGGCTCAATCACTTGGTGTGGTGTTCTCTGTGATGCTGATTGCTCCGAGTTGGGGTGGCATGATTAACGGATTGTTCACCCTGCGTGGCGCCTGGGACCGCGTGCGAAAAGATCCCGTTCTGAAATTCATGGTTGTGGGCGTAACCGCGTACGGTATGGCCACATTTGAAGGACCGATGATGTCGTTTAAGAGTGTAAACGCAGTTATACACTACACCGATTATGTAATTGCCCACGTTCACACAGCGGCATTGCTATGGAATGGCGGACTCACCTTCGCGATGTTGTATTTCATCGTTCCGCGCATTTTCAACACGAAAATATATAGCCTCAAAATGGCCAATTTCCACTTCTGGGCTGTTACATTGGGTACTGTAATCTATGTAATTCCCATTTATTGGGGTGGCGTTACCCAATCGCTGATGTGGAAAGAATTCACCGATTCAGGAACGTTGATGTATCCGAATTTCATGGAGACCGTCACGCACCTGATACCGATGTATGCTGCCCGCGCGATAGGTGGAACATTGTACTTCGTGGGCGTTATTGCCGGGATGTATAACCTGTTTAGCACTATGAAACAGGGTTCTCTTACATCCGACGAAAAAGCGGAGGCAAACAAAGCTGAATTCCAAAGCGATACCAGCAAGGGAAGCAGTTTTCACCGCTGGTTGGAGGCAAAACCAACGCAATTTACCGTACTTACTGTTGTGGCCATCTTAATCGGTGGATTTGTTGAGTACATTCCGACCGCACTTGTGAAATCTAACGTCCCAACCATCGAAAGTGTGCGTCCGTACACACCGCTCGAGTTAGTCGGACGCGATATTTACATTGCTGAGGGGTGCGTTGGTTGTCACTCTCAGATGATTCGACCATTCCGATCCGAAACTGAACGCTACGGCGAATACTCTAAAGCAGGTGAATTTGTCTACGATCGTCCGTTTTTGTGGGGATCTAAACGAACCGGCCCCGATTTACACCGGGTGGGTGGAAAATACCCCGATTCCTGGCATTACATGCACTTTATGGATTCGAGATCCACTTCGCCGGGCAGCATCATGCCGTCGTATCCGTGGTTTGCCACGCGAAAAATCGACTTGGATGTTGTACCTGCGAAAATCAGAGCGCTGCAGCGTCTGGGCGTTCCTTACCGCGATGGATTCGATGAGGCAGCGATTGATGATCTGCGTCAACAGGCCGAAGGTATCGCCGATGGACTAGCCAACAGCGGATTTGATGTCGATTGGGACAGTCATATGGTAGCAGTGATCGCATATCTGCAACGACTCGGAACCGATATCAAGGCTCAGCCTCAGGCAGAAGCCGCCTCCGACGATACTGAAACATCCACAGCTTCACGCTAACTAAGGAGTTACTTATGCGTCGCGACGTAATTGAAACCATTCAGGGGATTGAAATATATCCCCTCATTTCCCTGGTCATTTTTGTGGCATTCTTTATCGGGCTTATTTACTACGTAGTTCGCCTGCGAAAATCCGACATCGACCGTTGGAAGGATATGCCACTGGATGATGATGAGCCAGATAACGAAATTTCTAACGACAGTAAACCCAAGGGGGAGTGACCATGTCTGAAAATAAAAATCATGATGATGCTAAACCGAACATCATTCTCGACGATGAAAAGAATTTACTGTTAGACCATGAGTATGATGGGATTCAGGAACTGGATAATCCAATGCCGCCGTGGTGGTTATATGGATTTTACTTTACCATAGCCCTGGCAGTTGTCTATATGCTGTATTACGAGGTGTTCCGTATTGGTCCGAATCAACTTGAGGAGTACCAGCAGGAAATGGCAGCCGCTGCCGAACGTTTCGGTCTGGATGCTGAACCTGAAGTAACCATCAATTATGCAGATCTGGAGATACTTACGGATGAATCCAGTATCACAGCCGGACGGCAAATTTATGCGGCTCCGAATAACCTGTGTACCACGTGTCACGGACAAAACGCGCAGGGATTGGTTGGGCCAGACCTCACCAACAACCTGTGGAAGCATGGTTGCGATTTGGAATCGATTATGATTAGCATTAAGGAAGGATTTCCGAGCAGAGGGATGCCGGCTTATGGTAGTGGTCAGCGCTTGAGCGACGATCAGCTGCATCAATTGGCCAGCTACATTATTTCGCTGCGCGGAAGTAATCCCGATAATGCCAAGGCCGCAGATATGTCCCGTTCAATAGAATGTGAGATTTGATTGACTTCATAACAGGCAATAAACAATGAAAAAAAGTAATGATATCAATCCGCTAACCGAGGAAGAAAGTTACCGCGATTTTGTTAGTACGATTACCGAAGATGGCAAACGCAATTGGATTTATCCGAAGAAACCATCCGGCAAGTACTATAATTACCGCACTATTCTGAGCTGGTTTTTGCTCGGATTTCTCTTTCTCGGACCATTTATCAAGATCAACGGAAATCCGCTAATTCTGATGAATGTTCTGGAGCGCAAGTTTGTCTTGTTTGGGCTGGTTTTCTGGCCTCAGGACTTTTATTTGTTCTTTTTGGCGATGTTGGTCATTATCGTTTTTGTGGTGCTCTTTACTGCAATTTGGGGGAGATTGTTTTGCGGATGGGCATGTCCGCAGACGATTTTCATGGAGATGCTGTTTCGAAAAGTCGAATACTGGATTGAGGGCGACTTCACTCAGCAACGAAAGCTCGATCAGCAACCTTTGAACCGCATGAAGTTCATTAAGAAAGCTGCCAAACACAGTATTTTTGTTGCCTTGTCGTTTTTAATCGCTAACACGTTTCTGGCCTATGTTATCGGAATTGAGGAGCTGTATGCAATTGTGACAGCTCCTCCATCCGAACATCTCACCGGATTTATATCCATTGTGATATTTACCGGGGTTTTTTACGGGGTATTTGCCCGATTTCGGGAGCAGGTTTGCCTTGTTGCTTGTCCTTATGGGCGGTTTCAGTCGGTGCTTGTAGATAACGATTCTATGGCAGTGACTTACGATTTTGCTCGTGGCGAGGGCCGTGCTAAGGTTAAGGAGCGTGTAAAAGAGGGAGACTTGGTTACTAATATTCCCAAGAAGGCAGATTCAATAGTGGCCTCGTACGGAGATTGTATCGATTGTGAACTTTGTGTGAAAGTGTGTCCGACTGGAATCGACATCCGAAATGGAATACAGTTGGAATGTATCAATTGTACTGCTTGTATGGATGCCTGCGACGATGTAATGCGTCGAATTGGAAAACCTGAGAAACTGATTACTCATACCTCGTATAATGCGGTGGTAGAACGGACAAAAGCTCGATTTTTTACTCCCAGAGTTATTGCGTATTTGGGTGTTTTTACCATGCTCGTAACACTGTTTACTTATTTGTTGCTTACTCGTCCGGAGGTGAATACCGTCATTTTACGCGAGCCGGGTATGTTGTATAATGAGCTTCCCGGAGATAGATTCTCCAATTTTTACAACGCGCGATTTTTCAACAAGACCTTCAATGAGATGGATGTGGAGCTTCAACTAGTATCGCCAGATGGAGAAATCCAGTTTCTGGGCGAGATGGAGTTAATTCCAGGTCAGCAGCAAATTGAGAAGCGTGTGATGGTGTTTTTACCCGCAGACCAGCTCACCGGAACACAAACTCCAGTCGTTTTCGGCGTGTATCAGAATGGAGAACTCATTCAAACCGTTCGCAGTCAGTTTGTTGGTCCTGATTTACTTCGTCGTGAACGCCTCAGACAAGAAAATGAATAGTAATTTTTCATAAACCGTTTGGTAACAATATGGATTTTTTAAAAAAAGATGATTGGCAATGGCCCGTTGGTATTTTTGTCGCGTATCTCATATTTATGGGTGGCACACTGGCGTTTGTTTTTTCAACATTTGGGGTGAATTTGGATTTAGTAACCGATAATTACTATGCCAAAACCCTGGTATATCAGAATCAGATCGATTCGGAGTCGAATGCGATGTCGCTTGCGAACCCGCTAAGCTGGGAAATTTCAGGGGATGAATTGGTTATTCAGTATCCCGGGGAGTTGATTCCGGCCGGACTTCAGGGCGAGGTGGCCATGTATCGTCCGTCGGATGCATCATTAGATTATTCCATCCCGATTAAGTATACCGAGGAGGGAGTTCAACGTATTTCGACCTCGCAGATGAGGCAAGGGGCCTGGAAGATGGAAGTTTCCTGGCGTTCTGGCGAGAAAGATTACTATACCCAGTCTAGTTTTTATATAAACTGATGACTAAGTAAGTACTTATGTCCAAGTATAAACTGATGATTAAGTAAGTACTTATGATCATGTGTAAACTGATGACTAAGTAAGTACTTATGATCATGTAAAAACTGATGATTAAGTAACTACTTAGTCGCCATAAGCGGCAAATCTGAATTGATATATTAGCCTCGTAACCAATCAGCCACTTCTCTAATGCCAGGAACTGAACTACTTTGGACCGGATTCATGCTCGGACTTCTCGGAAGCGCCCATTGTGCCGGCATGTGTGGCCCCATCGCCATAGCCCTGCCCGGCGCCCAAAAACGTGGCATACCCCTGCTCACCGGTCGCCTTCTATATAATTTCGGAAGAGTTATTACCTATATGCTGATGGGAGCGTTGCTCGGGTTCTTCGGCATGGGACTCTCACTTGCCGGCTATCAGCAGCTCCTATCGGTTGGCACAGGTGTACTCATCTTAACATTCGCGCTACTCCCACGGCGATTTTTCAATCAATTGATGCACGCGAGTCCGGCCCTGTTTCAAAAATCGTTCGGCAAACTATTCGGTCGCCTCATGAAAAGCGGCTCCCACGTTTCATTGCTTGGAATTGGCCTATTAAACGGTCTGCTCCCCTGCGGATTTGTGTACATGGGCTTAATTGGCGCGCTGGGTATGGGCTCTGTCGCAGGAAGTTCCGCCTACATGGGATTATTCGGCCTTGGCACGGTTCCCGTGATGCTCGGAATGTCGATGGTGACTGGATTTTTCGGTCCTGAAACCCGATTAAAAATGCAGCGTCTGCTGCCTTACGCCGCCGCAATTGTCGGAATTTTACTCATCTTGCGTGGACTCTCTCTCGGAATTCCGTTTATAAGCCCAGTTTTAGACGGAGGTATGCACTCCGCCGCGGAAGCCTGTCATTAAAATAAACGAGACAAAGCGTTGTTTAGCGACCGAAAGCAATAATATGAGGTTAAATACGCCAATAACGCACTATCAAACTAAATGCACTCAACGAGGCTAAACGCGACTGTACTCAACTGAACGACACTTGCGAGGCTAGTCGTTGATCTCTTTGAACTCAGCATCCTGCACATCGTGGATGTTCTTGCTGTTCGGAACCCGGCGTTGACCCGAATTCATGCCACCAACCAGTGGTTCCCCATCGTCGGTAGAGCTGGCTCGTTGATATCCGTTCGATTGCCCTTGTCCTGCCGAACCCTGTTGCTGTTGCTGATAAGCACCCCAATTTACATGAAATGTACGCTTAGGTCTCGGACCCATAATCAGCCGTCGGACAATCTTAATAAAGATGTAGAAAAAAATAAAATATAGAATAAATCTCATAGTGCTAATATAACGGGGATACGAACAAAAGAGTGCCTCATTTTCCTCGAAAATTATCGGGGCGTGATTAAAACTTTGTTACTGCGCATAGGCTGATTAAACACATGGTCTTCGATGTAATCCAAATGAGATTCATTATTCACAAAATCGATTTCACTTGCATTGATAATCAACAAAGGCGACCTATCGTAATGCAGAAAAAAGTGATTATAGGCATCGTTCAGCTCTTCCAGATAATCGGGTGAAATGTCTTTTTCGTAGCTTCTTCCGCGCTGATTAATATTTTGAAGCAGGCGCTCCACCGAGCATTGTATGAAAATTACCAGATCGGGCTTCGCAGCAATCCCGCTCATAATACCATAAATACGATCGTACAGGGCGAGTTCGTCGTCGCTGAGGTTCAATCGGGCAAAAATGCGATCTTTATCGAACAGGTAATCCGAAATCAGAAAATCAGAGAACAAGTCTCGCGAAGTCATGCTTTTCTGCTGATGAAACCGGCTAGCCAGAAAGGCCAGCTGCGTCTGAAATGCGTACCTAGCCCGGTCTTCGTAAAATTTGGGAAGAAAGGGGTTATTTTCGAACTCTTCGAGAACGAGACGGGCGTTATGTCGCTCCGATAAAAGGCGTGCGAGTGATGTTTTTCCGGCACCAATCACGCCTTCAACTGCTATAAAATCGTAGGTATTCACGAGGACTAAACTACCACTTTACCGGGCTTTTAGAAAGAGATAAAGGCGCTGCCCGTCGAATAATTTCATCGATATGATCGCCGGTTTCCGGATCGATCCAGTTGGGGCTAATTTCCTGAAGCGGTTTTAGAACAAAAAGTCGGTCTTTGTACGACCTGTGCGGAATTTCAAGGTTTTCATCCACATAAATCATTCGATTGTACGCGATTATATCTAAGTCGATAACGCGATCGGACCAGCGGGGAGCCATTAAATCGCGTCCGGCCTGCTCTTCGTACGCCTTGAGCGCCTGCAGAATCTTACCGGGAAGCAACTTCGATTCAATAAAAACAACCGCATTAAAAAATGTGTTCTTCGACGGACCAACCGGAGCCGTCTCCCAAATCGAAGACTTTTTTACGGCTCCATCCGATAAATCAGTTAGAAAAGCGAGTGCTTGTTTCAAGTTCTCGGCCTTATCACCAACACTGGTTCCAAGTGCTATGCAAATCATATACTGGCCAATTCTATGGAATGCTGAATATCTTTGATAATGCGCTGATGTTTCGGATTTTTGATGCGGTCTTCTACAGAGGTGATTGCGTGAATTACCGTAGAGTGGTCGCGACCTCCGAATTGAAGTCCGATGGTTTTTAAGCTACTTTTAGTCATTTGTTTGGCCAGATACATAGCAATTTGCCGGGCTTCAACAACTTCCTGTTTTCGGGTTTTCTCACGGACTTTATTGGCGTCGATTCCGAAATAATTACAAACCTGAGACTGAATCAGTTCAATAGATATGTGCTTTTTCGTTTCCTTGACCATGTCTTTGAGAACCTGCTTGGCCATAAACAAGTCGATATGATCGATTTTCTGCAGCGATGAGGTTGCCAGTAACTTGATTACTGCACCTTCCATATCCCGCACGCTGGACTTGAAATTATGAGCGATGAACTCGAAAATATCGGGATCAAATTCGATTCCGTTATCACGGGCCTTGTATTCCAAAATGGCGTAACGGGTCTCGAAATCGGGTAGTTGAACATCTGCGCTTAGTCCCCAGTTAAAACGAGAAATGAGGCGTTCTTCGATATCGGGCACATCCTTAGGCGCGCGATCGGAGCTTAAAATAATCTGCTTACCATCTTGGTGCAGGGCGTTGAAAATGTGGAAGAATTCTTCCTGAGTCTTCTCTTTTCCGCTAAAAAACTGAATATCATCTACGATTAAAACATCGATATTGCGATAGAACATGGTGAATTCGCTGGCGCGATTGTTCCGGATGGCATGAACGAATTCGTTGGTGAAACTCTCAGAAGAAATATACAGGATGTTCTTTTCGTCGCCGTGTATCTGCTTGATTTTATTGCCGATGCTCTGAATGAGGTGTGTTTTCCCTAGTCCGACTCCGCCATACACAAAAAATGGATTGAACGAGTTGTTACCCAAGTTCTCGGCAATAGCCATCGCTGCAGATCGGGCCAAACGGTTGCAATCGCCTTCGATGTAACGCTCAAAAACGTAATTCGGATTCAGGTTCGACTCAATCTTGGTTTTCTTGAGACCCGGAATCACAAACGGATTTTGAATCATTCCAGGGGAGTGAGATGGGTATCCCTGCATTTCCTGAGGCTTGCTGGGCGGCACAGGGCGCTGGGGCATGCGAACCGATCGGTCGCTATTGTGATCTTCTGATTTCTCCATAACAATAGAGTACTCAAGCTTCCCGTCTGTTCCGAGTACTTCCGATATGGTCGATCGGAGCATCGTATAATAATGCTCTTCTAGCCATTCGTACCAGAATTGTGAGGGGACCTGAATAGTAAGTGTGTTATCGCTGAGTTTTACCGGTTTTATGGGTTCAAACCACGATGTGTATTTCTGATAATTAATATTATCGCGGATGATGTTTAAACATGCATCCCAAGCTACTTTTGCATTATCGCTCGACAATGTACGTTACCTCCTCGTAACTACAATTTTTCATCCTCTTTACTGAAACTCATTGACGCCGGGACTTTTTAAAAAAGCCGGTTATCCACAATTGCAAAGCTGGAGTATTATCTTATTTCGATTGTGAAAATGCCAATTTATTAGGACTCTCGCAAGTTGGCCAACGATGATATACCCAAGTTATCCACATTCGGAAAATAGCATTAAGTTGTTTAGCCCCAACATCTTAATACTTTTTTATGAAATGTATCATCTTGCTATTGACACGTCGTAATAATGCCGTAACATTGATTTTTACAAAAATAAGGACGGAACGATTTAATCTAAAAAAGTTTTCAACAAGTTATCCACATTGTTTTATGGGGTCAAGTCTTGACTTTTACCGCATTTGTAGAATTGCTAATTAGGAACTCCAGGAGTCAAATTTGAAACAAAAAAATGTTTAAATCCTGGCCCTGACAAATCTTCTCCTTCCCGACAAATCGTCTAAGATGTCGACTTGAGTAAACCCAGTTTGATAAGCTTGCTCTGTTTCGATAGGATGCTCGAGATGAATCTCTAAAAAGAGCTTGCCGCCGGTATTGAGATGTGATTTTGCATAGTCGGCGATGTGGGCATACACCGATTCTCTGTTATCGCAAAAAAGCGCCATGGACGGCTCGTAATGTAGTACCTGAGGGTCGAGTGAGGCTTCTTCGCTTCGGTCGATGTAAGGAGGGTTGGAGACGATTATATCCCATTTCCCGGGCAGACTTGCATCCAGTTTGAATAAGTCGCCCTTAGAAAAGTAAACCTCAGTATTATTCCTGGTTGCATTGGTCCGGGCAACAGACAACGCCTCTTCGCTGAGGTCGACTGCATGAACTTCCCAGGACGGGCGCTCTTTAGCAATCGCGATGGCGATACAACCCGATCCTGTTCCGATATCTAAAACCCGTTTCGTGGCTTCATCATGGTCTAGAAGAATGCGCTCTACCAACTCTTCGGTCTCAGAGCGAGGGATGAGCACCGCGGGACTTACATCAATTTCTACATTATAGAATGATGCGCTTCCGGTTATATACTGAAGGGGCTCGTGTTTTGCCCGTCGTTTCACAAAATTCCGAATTTTATCCAGTTCTTCGGTAGATAGCGGGCGGTCAAATTGCACATACAGATTCAACCGACGAATCTGCAAAACATCAGCGACCAGCCACTCTATACTTAGACGTGGCGAATCAACACCCTTCTGTGTGAACCAATCAGTTCCCCACTGAAGCATCCGCAAAACTGTCCATGCCAGATTTGATTGAGACATCTACAAAAAACCTGAAAATCAGGCTTCGGTTTTGGTCTTATCGTTCAACTCTTGAATGGTCAGGCCAAATCGCTTGCCGAAATCCAGAATGGTATCGATAATTGCATCGTTTAAAGGAACATCACCCTCCGGCGTACTTCCTCTGAAACCCATTCTACCGCCTGTCGTGACTACATCAGCACGCACAGAAGTTCCCATAAATGCCAATAATAGTGTTACAGACACGCTGGAATTCATCAGTTTCTGATGCTCTTCGTAAACTAATACATGTATTACCGGACCATCGGGTTGGCTTGGGGATTCATAATGATAGTGTGGGGTGGTAGCGTCGAGCACTGCTTTGCTCATACGCTCGAGGGTATCGGTAGGACCGAATACCATAAACTTTCGAGTTGAACTCATACCTTGGAAAGGATTTCTTCGTTAATATTTTGTGATATTGGCAATGAATATACGTATATAGGCACTCTATTTTAAAGCGCATATTTCACCAAATAGTTGTTTCTGTTAAAAATAATCCATTATATACGGAAATTGGCACTAAAAAGGCAGAATTATGTTTTATAATGAGCATGCTTTTGCGGTTTTTTTACCACCTGGAATGCTATTTCGCCCGACAATGTTCAAAAAACTAAAGAATTTCCAAACCCCAACGTCTGTTTAATGAATACGTTTCAAGCTTATTCGGCCATACTTTTGTTCTCAGGATTGATGCTTTCGGCTGGCGTAATGCAAGCTCAACCCGGATTCGAACCACCTGTTCGTGGAATTGATGAATATCGAACTCCATCCGACTACAACCTGAGAAATGGTGCTGCGTTCAATATCGTTTTGAATAATTTCGGCTTTGGAATTTCGGGAGAGTATCGTAGGGTTTTATCACCTCTTTCAGAAGGGTTTGTTGAGCTGCAAATAACGGCACTACGCGATGTAACCGAACAAAACTATCAGTTTTTTGGTCAGCAAATTATTCCCAACAAACGAAATCGAATACTATCTTTTCCACTCACATTTGGCTTTAAACATCGACTATTTCCGCAACCGATTTCAGACAATTTCAGACTTTTTGTAAGCGGACAGGGCGGACCTACCCTGGCATTTGTGTATCCATACTACTCGTTGAATAATGTGAATTACATAATGGTCGAAGATTTTGATCCGGCTAATTTCAGTTACGATGATGTGTCTTTTGGGCCGATTGAGGCCAATACAGGTCAATTCGTCAACGATGCATTTCAAGGTTGGGGCGATGGGAGCTGGATGTGGGGATCTGCCGGTCAACTTGCCGTTGGTGTAGATTTCGGCGACGATTTTAAATCCATGACAACCGTCAAAGTTGGGTTTACATTCAGTTATTTCTCAGAAGGAATTCAGGTGATGGATCCGTTTAATGCAGTCGATTTTATTCCCCCAACACAAAATGCAGCTGAAGTCTACATAATCGATAAAGGATCGCCGAAGCAAAAATTCTTCGGTTCACCGTTTATAACAATATCGTTCGGCTCTATGTGGTAGGAAAGTGATTAGACGAAGTCACTTAGCCAGCTATTTGGCTCTTTCAACGACGAAATAACGGTATCCGGATTGTGACTTCGCAACGATGTTTCGGTGTACGGACCTGTTGTGATACCGATACTTCGTGCTCCGTAATACTGGGCGCAGCCAATATCGTTGGGCGTGTCTCCGATTATGATGAGGTCTTCTGGTTGGAAGTGTCTCTCGAAATGGTGCTCTGCTTTTCTGTGCGCAATTCCAGGTAACTGATTTCGGTCTGCCTGGTCACAACCAAATGCACCAAACTGAAAGTATGAATCGAGTCCGGCTTTTCGCAGCTTGATATATGCCGCCTGCTCGAAGTTCCCTGTTAGCAATCCGTACGGAAGCTGTCGTTCGATGCACCACTCAATCGCCTCTCGGGCACCCTCATGCACCTCAATCCAGGCCTCCTGCATTTGCTCGTCGAGTAAATCGATGTATCGTTGTTTGACCTCGTCAAAAAGTCCGCTGGCCGTTGCCTTCTTTCCCAACAGATCAGAAAAAATAGCCTTGTCTGTTCTTCCAGCAAAAGACACCGATTCATGCTCTGTTTCGTTTATGTTCAGCTCGTCGAAAAGTTTAGCGATAAGCAATCGCATGTTTCTGCTTTCAACAGACAATAAAGTGCCGTCGATATCGAATAAGATCAGTTTGTTTTTTGTCATAGACTCAAATATAAGCAGAAAAAACGGGCGGCCATGAAGTAATAAATCAGGAAAATTACGACTGGGAATCGAATTGACTGCGCCGCAACACATAGACAAAAAAAATCCATCGACCCACGCGCTTGTCTCTCATAAAAATCTGAAAAACGGGCAAGTAAAAAAAGTGTGGATCGATGGAGTACGTCTCAAAGCATTATCTCTCTCGACTGCGTGTCTATGTATGTTTGAGTTCTATGAAATTATTGAACCCGACGAAACTCTGTCATCCTTTTGTATAATCGGTGACAAAAAACATTTTATCGGCACATTGGAATTGACGAACGTTTTACCCTTAATATCTTTCGTAAGTCATCTAGGGACGCGAATTGTAGCGGCTTAATCGCGTTATGTAATTGATATTGCTTTGCTTGGGATTTGCTTGTCGTGGTCTGATTTCTACACGATAGGTAGCAATAGTTGGACACAGGCACCTCCCACTTTTCCATCGGTATTAATGATGTTAGACATATTCATTTTCCAGGGCAATTTCTTTTCTTTGGCCAGTAGTTCCAAGCGCTCTTTTATAAGTACTGTTCCAAGGGAAAGGCGATCTTGCTTCACCGATCCCGTATCAGGTTCAACCTCTTTTATTCCGGAGCCATCATCGCAGATGGATACCTTCAGTTGCTTGTTTTCGGCTCGGTCAATGTTAATTTTAATCGTGCCCTCTCTATTCTTTGGAATAATTCCGTGAATAATTGCGTTTTCAACAAAAGGTTGCAGTAGCATAGATGGGATTTTTGTTGTTTGCGGATCAACATTCTCATCGAAACTGTACTCAAAATGAATGGGATGAAGGATGCGAACCGATTCCATCATCACGTAGAGCTTGAGTCGCTCGATTTCTTCACTGATAGATATTTGGCGTTTGTAGGTCATGTCGAGTTGCATTCGAATTAACTTGGAGAAATCAACCAATAAATCCGAAGCCTTTTCTTTATCGTCGAGCAGAATTTGATATCGAATGTTGTTCAGAATGTTGAACACAAAGTGCGGATTCATCATAGCCTGTAGCGCCTGAAGCTCTAACTCATTGATTCTCGCCTGAATCGCATTTTTTTCTTTTTCTTGGTGTTGAACCTGGCGAACTCGCATCTGAAACGTGAGTATGATGGAGGCAACTATTAGAAGTGATACAAGTAACCAAACCCATGGCAACATCCACCAGGCCCGATTGATTTTGAACTCATAATAGACCGCTTCACTATTTACTTTTCCATCAGCAGAGTATGCCTGAACTTCGAATTTGTAGTCACCCGGTGGTACTGATCGATACGAAACACCGGAATTCTGGGTAATGGACCAATCCGGAACATCCTCTGCTAAATTATGGAGCCTGTATCGGTAGTTTAGCCTCTGATTATCCCGAAACAGTATTCCAGAAAAGTTGAAATTCCATTCGTTTTGGTCGTGATTAACATTTTTTTTCGTGTCAAGTGGCATCATTTTGTCATTTGCGAGTACCTCTTCGAAATGCAACGGGATCACCAGCTCCAGCTCACCGGGATCGTCCCTCATCAGAGTAAATAATCCACTCGAACCCCCTAACCAAACCTGATCACCTCTGGGCATAATATGCAGAATCTGCATGTCGAACAGGGATCCACTATAAATGTTGATTCCATTTGGAAGCCGATCTATTTGAGGACCTAATTCTATTTCAGGTGATAGAGATATCCGGTTGAGCCCTGTGCTGGTTGCCACCCACAGGTAATCGGATCCATCATACGAAATGGCGTTGATTAGATTGTCGGAAAGTCCGTGATCGGAATCAATTATATGATAGCTGTTATCGGTTATATCAATTAAAATAACACCTTCTCCATAGGTCGCTATACCGATATAATCTCCCCAAAGGCGTGTTATGGAGTTGATTTGCGTGTTTTGAAGAAATGGTATACCACAGATTTCGAGAATTTCATCAAAATATCGATAAAGGCCTCTTGTTGTGCCAACCCAAACAGACTCATCCGGCCCTACAAGTACATCTGTAATTCGTTGGTACGCAATTGTTTCGGATTCGGAGGAGGCTTCGTGAAAATATCGCACTAGCGACGTGTTGGTGCCGGTTATAATATCCCCGTTTAGCATAGCAATAGATTTTATCGTATGCGCAGGGGTTTGGTTCTCAAAAAAAGCAATCTCAGGACTGATGGCAGTTCCGTTCGCATTAGGGTTGGGTTGTAGTGCGAAGAGTCCGCTAGCTGTGCCTACTAGAATGGAACCATCAGGTTTTTCATACATCGATTCTACACTGCTAACGATTGGTGCCAAATTTATGCGGCCCGACCAGGCTAAGTCACCATCCGGATTGATGGCGTAAATCCACCCGGTTCTGGTTCCCAGCCACATGTAGCCATTTTTAGCAACAATACCCGATCGGATGGATGTATCTGGCAATTTTAAACTATAACCGGGATTTCGAATCGCCTCATAGCCCCGGTCAATTCGAAATACGCCGTTGTCTAGTGTGGAAACCCAAATTGACTGTTGGGTGTCGAATGATATTGAAGTAACGGTTTCGCCGGGCAGCATAATTGTGACCAGCTCTCTGGTATTTTCACCATCATACCGAAAGAAATGAATTCCGTCTCCATACGTTCCAACAGCTAAATAGATTTTACTTCTACTTCGGTTTGCATACTGTATAGACGTGCTAATGCCCAATTGCTCATTGGATATCGTGTAGCCGTTCGTCCCATCCCC
>JAIUMT010000047.1 GCA_022565415.1 Balneolales bacterium
CTTGCCACCGTTTCCGGTGCAGACTCAAATGATACGGAGTATCGTTTGAATTGTCAAGAAAAAAATGAAGAATTTTGAAAAGTTTTTGCCGGCCAAACCAGCGCCATTCCCAACATTCTTACAGCTTGTTTTTCGCTGACGGATAGCAAAGATACAACCTTTGCCTAACCCATGTCAACTTATTTCTTTCTTTATTTCAAAAAAAAAGCCCGTCTGTAACAGACGGGCTTTAAATTCTAACTTAAACTGCTGATTAATCTTTCTTATCAGTAGATTCCGTTGACTCACCAGTTGTATTATCTGTCTCTGGGGCTTCAGCAGTAGGCTCTGTAGCAGCCTTATCATCATCTGCAGTGTCTTCTACCACTACAGCATCATCCGCAACGGTTTCAGCCTTTTTATCGGCATCCTTCGCAGCAGATTTTGTTTCAGTAGTCTTAGTTGCAGATTTACCTGCTCTACGTGTACGTTTTTTCTTGGTACTTGTAGTTGAGCTGTCAGATTCGTTATAGTCTACAAGTTCGATGATAGCCATTTCAGCTGAGTCACCTACCCGAGTACCGATTTTTACGATACGTGTATATCCACCTGGTCGATCAGCTACTTTAGGACCAATCTCGTCGAATATCTTAGAAACTGATTTATTATCCTGAAGAAAAGAAAATACTTCACGTCGGTTATGAGTTGTATCTTCTTTAGATCTGTTAATTACAGGCTCTATATGTCGTCGAAGCTCTTTAGCTTTTGTTAGCGTAGTAACAATACGATGATGTGTAAGTAAAGCGATTGATAATGAGCGTATTGTAGCTTTCTTATGTGAAGCGGTACGCCCTAACTTGCTTCCTTTAATTCTGTGACGCATTTCTTAATCCAATTAAATTATTTATCCAGGTACTTGGATACATCCATTCCGAACTGAAGGTTTTTCTCTTCTATTACCTCAGTAAGTTCTGCCAATGATTTTCGGCCAAAGTTTCGGAATTTCAGTAGTTCAGATTCATTTTTTGAAACCAGTTCACCAATTGAATTGATATTGGCTGACTTCAAGCAGTTGTAAGCACGAACACTCAGGTTCAAATCTTCGATACTAGTTTTTAGCAAACTAGCTACTCGAAGTTTTTCAGAATCAACCTCATCTTCCTCTTGTTTGAAAGGTTCGTCGATTTTTTCTGTTATGAACTTCTCAATATGGTCTTTGAGTATTTTGCCGGCTATAGTAAGAGCTTCTTTTGGGTTAACAGATCCGTCTGTGTTAACTTCCATAACAAGCTTCTCATAATCAGTTCGCTGCCCAACACGTACATTTTCGATATTGTATTTAACGGATTTTACCGGAGTAAAAACGGCATCTACAGGAATTACAGCGATGTCGCTCTCTTCATCTGTAGCAATATCTTCCGATGTAACATATCCTTTGCCTCGGCTTAGTCGCAGTTCAATTTCAATTGATGCTCCCTCAGCGAGTGTAGCAATGTGATGATCTGTGTTGAGTACAGTATATTCAGGTGTAGCATCATTAATGGCGCCAGCAAGTAACTTACCTGGACCCTTCATGCTAACATGAATCATTCCACTGCTCTGTTCTACTTGTTTGAAACGGACACCTTTAAGGTTAAGGATGATATCATAAATATCTTCTGAAACACCTTCAATATTTGCGTATTCATGCTCGACGCCGGAGATTTTGACAGCTGTAATAGCGGTACCGGGAAGAGAAGAAAGTAGTACACGACGGAATGAGTTTCCGATAGTAACGCCATAGCCTCTTTCCAGTGGTTGAAGTACAAAACGACCGTAGTTGTCTGTACATTCTTCAACCATAAGGCTATCTGGCATTTGGAGATTAGTTGTACTCATATTCTGTTATCGTATAATTTGGAGTGATCCAGTAATCAAAAAGATTACTTGGAATAAAGTTCTACAATCAACTGTACGTTGATGTTTTCCGGGATTTCCTCGGTCTCTGGGTAAGCGATAAACTTTCCGCTCATGAGTTTGCGATCTACTTCAAGCCATTTGTGCTTACGCTTTGGTGCGTTGTCTAAAGACTCAGTTACAAAATCAATCTTTCTTGATTTTGGTCTGATGGTGATTACATCACCAGGACGCATTTCGTAAGAAGGAATATTAACTAGTACACCGTTAACAGCGACGTGTCTGTGATTCACTAGCTGACGTGCTTGTCGGCGTGTAGATGCGAATCCCATACGGAAAACGGTATTATCTAAACGAGATTCGAGGAATCTCAGAAGGTTGTCGCCTGTAACACCTGTTTTAGAATTAGCTCGCTCGAATATACGTCGGAACTGCTTTTCAAGAAGCCCGTAAGTATATTTTGCCTTTTGCTTTTGTTCTAGCTGTACAGAGTATTCTGATTTTTTTTGAAAGCGCGAACGTCCGTGTTGTCCCGGACCGTATGGTTTGCGTTCGAGTGCTTTACTAGGACCGAAAATCGGTTCTTTGAATCGTCTGGCTTTTTTTTGCTTTGGACCTGTATAACGTGCCATTTGGAAATTTTACCTGTTAACGTTGTTTAAACTCTTCTTCTCTTAGGAGGGCGGCATCCATTGTGTGGAATTGGCGTAGTATCCTTAATCTGGCTTACTTCAATACCAGACATCGCAAGTGCTCGGATGGCAGCTTCGCGACCGGATCCTGGTCCTTTAATAAACACATGAACTTTTCTTAAGCCCATATCATAAGCATCTTTGGCTGCATTTTCAGCACTAAGCTGAGCTGCATACGGAGTATTTTTCCGTGAGCCGCGGAAACCTTGCTTACCAGCAGAAGACCATGATAACACATTGCCGTCGCCATCTGTCAAAGTAACGATTACATTGTTGAAGGTAGCTTTGATAAAAGCCATTCCGTTCGGATCGCTAATCTGCTTCTTTTTCCTTTTCGATGCAGCTGCTGCTGCTTTTGATTGTCTTTTAGCCATATTCGTTTAGGAGATAAATTACGTTACTTCTTGGATGGAGTTTTTTTCTTGCCAGCCACTGTTCTTCGACGTCCCTTACGTGTACGTGCGTTAGTTTTTGTACGTTGTCCACGCATAGGTAAGCCCTTCCGGTGTCGCAATCCGCGATAGCAACCAATATCCATTAATCGCTTTATGTTACCAGATACTTCAGATCGCAATGCACCTTCTACCTTAAATTCGGCTTCCAGAAGCTTTCTAATTTCGATAACCTGATCTTCAGTCCACTCAGAGACTTTAGTATCGTAGCTGATTCCAATTTTCTCGAGGATTTCGCGTGATCGAGCACGACCTATACCGAAGATGTAGGTTAAGCCTACTTCTCCACGTTTTTCTTTTGGTAAATCTATACCTGCTAGTCTAGCCATAGTTTAAAACAGTTTTAACCTTGTCGTTGTTTGTTACGTGGATTCTTCTTGTTGATCACAAAGATCCGGCCTTTACGACGAACGATAATGTCGCTGGCACTTCTTTTTTTTACTGAAGCTTTCGTTTTCATGAACTTAAATTGTATTCAGGAATGAATTATTTATAACGGTAAGTAATACGACCTTTACTGAGGTCGTATGGAGACATTTCGACGGTGACTCGATCCCCTGGAAGTATCTTAATGTAGTACATACGCATTTTACCTGAGACGTGGGCCAGTAACTCATGACCATTATCTAATTTCACCTTGAATTGAGCATTTGGTAATGCTTCAAGGATTGTTCCGTCTTGTTTAATTGCGTCTTGTTTAGCCATTTAGAAAATTATTGTCGATTGCAATATTGGTAATCTCCTCAATATACGCAAAAGTACTTAGAATTTCAGCACTTCCTTCACGCACAACTATATCGTGTTCATAGTGTGCAGATGGTTTCATATCTGCTGTGACAATTGTCCAGCCGTCTTTCAGTGTTTTAACACGATGAGTTCCGGTATTTATCATAGGTTCTACAGCTAAAGTCATCCCCGATCGGAGACGTTCGCCTCGACCCTTCTTGCCAAAATTTGGAACAGAGGGATCTTCATGCAAGTTTTTGCCTAAACCATGACCAACCAAATCACGAACCACACCAAAGCCCTGAGATTCAGAGTAATTTTGTATGGCATATGACATATCACCAATGCTATTTCCATGAACAGCCTGCTCAATACCGAGGTATAAGGCTTTCATAGTAGTATCTAGAAGTTTCCTGTTAGTATCGGAGATTTCACCTACAATAAAAGTGTAGGCAGAATCACCGAAATAACCATCCTTTTCAATACCACAATCAATTGATACTATATCACCATTTTTGAGTTCGTAGCTGCCGGGAATCCCGTGAACAACTTCTTCATTAACGGAGATACAAAGCGAAGCAGGAAACTGATTGCCTGGATGGCCATAACCTTTAAATGCTGGTCTGCCATCGTTCTTGACAATATACTCTTCAGCTACTCTATCTAGATACCCGGTTGCAACGCCGGGTTTGATATGTTTAGCAACCTCTGCGAGTGTTTTCGATACCAACTGCGCACTGATGCGCATTTTATCTATTTCTTGTTCGCTTTTGAGAAGTATCATTACATTCTCTTTCTACCTTTGATACGACCACTTTTCATGAATCCGTCGTAGTGTCTCATCATCAAGTGACTTTCGATTTGTTGCAATGTGTCGAGTGCTACACCGACAATAATCAACAAGCTAGTACCACCGTAGAACATTGCAAAACCTGGAGTTACCCCCATTCTAGCTGCAATAGCCGGCATTATAGCAACAAACGCTAAAAAGATAGATCCAGGAAGTGTAATCTTGGTAAGAATATTGTCTATGAATTCGACTGTTTGTTTACCAGGTCTTACACCGGGGACAAAACCACCTTGTCGCTTCATAGTATCTGCCATTTCCCGTGGATTGATTACAATCGCGGTGTAGAAATACGTGAAGAAAATACAGATTATAAAGAATACGATAGAGTATGCCACTCCAGTAAAGTCTGAAGACCATGCTGTGAGTAGTTGCACAGTATCACTATCTGGGAAGAATGTTCCAATAGTACTTGGAATAAACATAATCGACTGAGCAAAGATAATCGGCATTACACCGGCAGCATTAACTCGTAGTGGAAGATACTGTGTGGTACCACCGTATACTTTTCGACCAACAACGCGTTTCGCATATTGAACTGGTATACGTCGTTGACCCTGTGTAAGCAGTACAACCGATGCAGTAACTAGTACAAGAACAGCTAATTCAACGATCACGATGATCATGTTGTTCTTGGTAGTTATTTCGTTTACCAGATTTGTAGGCAGTGCAGCAATAATTCCGATCATAATCAGAATGGATATACCGTTACCTATACCGCGCTCCGTAATACGTTCACCTAACCACATTACAAATATTGTACCTGCGGTAAGAATGATTACGCTATTAATAATGAAGGCTGTATTACTGATGACGATTGCATCAGGGGAAGATGACATTAGGTTAATTGCAAAACCAACAGCTTGAACCATGGTAATTACCACGGTTCCGTATCGGGTCATTTGATTAATCTTACGTCGGCCTTCCTCACCCTCACGTTGCAACTTTTGAAAGTAAGGAACCACAGCACCCATCAACTGAATGATAATAGCTGCGGTAATGTAAGGCATAATTCCAAGTGCAAACACACCAGCCCTGGCAAAAGCGCCACCAACGAACATATCGAACAGACCGAGTAGATCTGTGGCGTTGGATGGACCAGATGTTAACATCGAGGCATCTACTCCAGGCATGGTAACATAAGTACCGATCCTATATATCATCAGAATACCGACGGTATACAAGATTCTTGTTCGGAGTTCTTCTATTTTGAAGATATTTCTGAAATTTTCGACTAAACTCATCTGGAAGTTTCTGTAGTAGGCGTAACTGTTTTTATTCGATTACGTTGGTTTTGCCACCAGCTTTCTCAATCTTTTCGATAGCGGTTTTTGTAAAACCGTGCGCTTCGATAGAGAATCCTTTAGCAACTTCACCACGACCGAGAATTTTAACTGGTTTGTTCTTATCTGCCAAACCTACGTTAAGTAGATCAGCGATGGTAATAACTTCACCGAGTTTTCCATTTTCTTGGAATTGCCCGATAGTATCGAGATTTAATCCAGTGTACTCTACGCGGAATCTGTTTTTGAATCCGAATTTTGGTACTCGTCGAATAAGTGGCATTTGCCCACCTTCAAATCCGAGTTTTTTCTTGTAACCACTCATGGCTTTTTGGCCTTTATGACCTTTGCCAGATTGCTTACCTAAACCAGAACCTTCTCCACGACCAACACGTTTACGTGTTTTGAGATTGTTCGATGGTGCTTTTATACTGTGTAATTTCATGATATTGGTTATATCCGTGAAGATTCTTGAGAAAAAGATTTAGCCTTCGAATACTTTTCGCAATGGAATTCCTCTACGCTGAGCAATCTCAGCAGGATCTACCAATTGCTTTAAAGCATCGACAGTAGCTTTAACCATGTTGTGTGGGTTCGAAGAACCTAACGACTTGGATAAGATGTTATGAAAACCTGCGCTTTCAAGTACGGCTTTTACTGCCCCACCGGCAATAACACCTGTACCTTCAGATGCTGGAAGAAGTAACACTCGTCCGGCGCCACATTTCCCGGTAACCGAGAAGTGAATGGTTCCGCCTTTGGCGATAGGAACTCGTATAAGGTTTTTGCGGGCATCATCGTTACCTTTTTGGATTGCATCAGATACTTCTTTTGCTTTACCCATACCGGCACCAACAATACCTTCTTTATTTCCTACTACAACGATAGAGTTGAAGCTGAAACGGCGACCACCTTTTACTACTTTAGCAACGCGATTTACATGAACCAATCGATCTTCGAGGTTCAATTCACTTGCTTTGATATTGTAATTTTTACGTCTGAATCTTGGCATAATTAACTACGATTTTAGAACTGGAGTCCGCCTTCGCGTGCAGCTTCGGCAACAGCTTTAACTTTCCCGTGGTAGAGGTAACCACTTCTGTCGAAAACGACCTGAGTGATTCCTGCCGCTACGGCTTTCTCTGCAATATCTTTACCTACAATAGTAGCACGTTCTGTGAACGTTTTACCTTTGAGGGCGTCCTGCAATGCAGCAATTTTTGTTGAAGAAGCAGCGAGTGTTACGCCGTTTACATCATCAATAATTTGCAGGTCAATGTGTTTGAGACTTCGATAAACACTTAAACGTGGACGCTCAGCTGTACCGCTGATTTTAGCGCGGACACGTCTGCGAATCTTAGCTCTTCTGAGTTTTTTAGGATTCTTGGTCATTTTACTTGCTTAATTTTTAACGTCCAGCTGATTTACCGGCTTTCTTGCGAACTTGCTCACCAACATATCGAACACCTTTACCTTTGTAAGGTTCTGGCGCTCGCAGTGAGCGGATTTTAGCTGCAACTTGGCCAACGAGTTGTTTATCCGAACCAGTGATAATAATTCGGGCATTTTTGGAGGATTTCGTATCTACTTCTACTCCGATACCCTGTGGAGGTACAAAGAAGAATGGGTGAGAATAACCAAGAGCTAACTCAAGAATTCCACCATTAATACTGGCACGATATCCAACACCAATAATTTCTAGTTCTTTTTTAAATCCTTCAGTAACACCAACTACAAGATTATTGATGAGTGATCTGTAAAGACCGTGAAGAGCTCTGAAACGCTTGTCGTCTGACGGGCGCTTAACTAGAATTTCACCATCTCCTACTTCAATCTCAATATTCGGGTCTACCTGAAGGCTCAGTTCACCTTTAGCACCTTTTACGGTTACAAAGTTTCCTTTAGTAACGTTGATTGTTACATCTTTGCTAAAAGGGACCGGTTGTTTACCTATACGTGACATAATTCAGATAAAATTTTTAATAGATATAACACAGTACTTCACCACCGACATTAAGCTTGCGAGCTTCTTTGTCGGTCATAACGCCTTGGGAGGTTGTTACAACTGCGATGCCAAGGCCGTTAAGTACACGTGGTACCTCTGCACTTTTGCTGTATTTACGTAGTCCGGGTTTGGAGATACGTGATATTTTCTTGATGACGGGCTGGCCATAATGATCGTATTTTAGGAAAACACGAATAAGACCTTGCTTACCATCATCGATATCCAGGAAATTCTGAATGTAGCCTTTGTCGAGCATAATCTTGGTGATAGCACGCTTCAACTTGGAAGCTGGGATATCAACGCGACGATGACCTGCTTGCTGAGCATTCCGAATACGGGTCAAAAAATCTGCTATTGGATCAGTCATGATTGTTGTGAAATTAAAATTGTATTACCAACTGGCTTTTTTCATGCCAGGTATTTTTCCAGCCAATGCGAGTTCACGAAATTTAATTCGGGAAACTCCATATTTACCAACATAGCCACGGGCACGCCCGGTTAGGCTACATCGCTTCTTCAGTCTTGTAGGACTAGCATTTCGCGGCAATTTTTGAAGCCCTTCGTAGTCGCCTGCTTCTTTAAGCTGGCGTCTTTTTTCGGCAAACTTCTCAATAGTTGCTTGTTTCTTTACGTTACGTGCTATCCAGGATTTCTTAGCCATATCTGCGTATGTTATTTGTTACGTTTTCTGAAAGGCAAACCGAGATGCTTGAGCAGAGCAAACGCTTGTTCGTCTGTGTTAGCGGTAGTAACAAAGGTCATATCCATACCATGAATTTGAGTTACTTTGTCAACATCGATTTCCGGGAAAATTGTGTGCTCTTTGATACCAACAGTGTAATTACCACGGCCGTCGAATCCTTTGTCGGGAATACCCTGAAAGTCACGTGAGCGAGGCAATGATAAGTTGATGAATCTATCTAGGAACTCATACATGATTTTACCTCTCAAAGTAACGCGGCAACCGATTGGCATACCCTCACGCAACTTAAAGTTAGAAATCGATTTACGAGCTTGAGTGATAGCCGGTCGCTGACCGGTAATCAGAGCTATGTTATTAACGATATCGTCTAGTTTTTTTCTGTCTGATACAGCTTCACCAACACCAACGTTTATGGTAATTTTTGTGAGCTTAGGTACAGACATGACGTTGTCCATATTGAACTCTTTTTTAAGAGCAGGGACGATGTCGTTTCTGAATTGAGTATAAAGTCTTGCTTCTGCCATGGTATTATAAATACTTAGTTGTCTAGTACTTCGCCGCTGAGTTTTGAGTAACGAACCCAACGTCCTTTTCCTTCTTCTTCAATACGTTTCCGACCTACGCGAGTAGGCTCTTTGGAAATTGGATCCTGAGGAAGAACATTAGATACGTGGATTGGCATCTCTTGCTTAATACGGCCGCCTTGCGGGTATTCCTGACTAGGCTTTTGGTGCTTGGTTCTCATATTGATGCCTTCAACGAGAACTCGGTTCTTCTCTGGAAATACCATAAGTACTCGACCAGACTGACCTTTCTGATTGCCTGTGATAACAGTTACAATATCGCCTTTTTTGACGTGTAACTTATTCTGTTTGTTTAATTTCCTTGACATAATAAATCCTGTTTACAGTACCTCTGGTGCGAGTGAAACAATACGCATGAAATTCTTTTCTCGAAGTTCACGAGCAACTGGTCCAAAAATACGGGTACCAAGAGGTTCGGTGTCTTTGTTGATTAACACAGCAGCATTTTCGTCAAATCGAATGTAAGATCCATCGTTACGACGATACTCTTTGGCTGTTCGAACAACTACTGCTTTCACAACATCGCCCTTTTTAACATTACCACCGGGTATTGCTGCTTTTACAGAGCAGACGATTAAATCGCCTACGCGTGCATATCTTCTTCTGGAATCTCCCAGAACCTTAATACACATTACTTTTTTTGCTCCGCTGTTATCGGCAACTGTAAGGTAAGTCTGTGCTTGTACCATTGTTAATAAGTCCTTAAAACGATATAATTTACTTAGCTTTTTCTATGATCTCGGTCAATCTCCAGCGCTTGCGCTTAGATAATGGACGAGTCTCCATGATTTTAACCGTGTCACCAATATTGGCTTCATTGTTCTCATCATGAGCCATGTATTTGGTTGTTTTGGTAATAAACTTACCATAAATCGGGTGTTTAATCTGACGATCAACAGCAACTGTGATACTTTTATCCATTCGGTTGCTTACAACCCGACCGGTTCGTTGTTTTCTTTCTTTACGGGTAATGTTTTCAGACATATTCTTTGAGTTAATCGGTAGATTCGTTTACCAGTTCATCACCGGATTTTTCCGCAAAAACAGTTTTAATTCTGGCTAATTGGCGACGATGTGTGCGCAATTTAGCTGGATTGTCTCCAGGGCCAGCAACTGATTTGTTGAAGCGTATTTGCTTTATTGCTTCTAACTCGTCTTTAAGACGAGTGTCTAATTCTGCAACTGATAATTCTCTCAATTCATGTGCTTTCATTGCTTGTCCTTTCGATTATTCACCATCATAGTCACGACGAACTATGAATTTGGTTTTGATAGGAAGTTTGAACTGAGCAAGTCGTAATGCTTCTTGTGCCAGTTCCTTAGATACACCGCTTACTTCAAATAGTATACGGCCTGGTTCCACAACAGCAACGAAATGGTCTAAGGCACCTTTACCACTACCCATACGAGTTTCAGCAGCTTTTTTAGTGCGGGGTTTGTCCGGGAAAATCCGGATCCAGATTTGTCCTTCACGAGACATCTTTCTGTTAATAGCTACACGACAAGCTTCAATTTGTCTTGCAGTAATAAACTTCGGTTCCATTGCTTTAATCGCAAATTCACCAAAAGAGATTTGATGTCCACGGTTAGAAATTTTTCTGAACCGTCCTCGGTGGACTCTTCTTCGTTTTACACGCTTTGGTTCTAACATGATTTATTAAATATCAGCGTTATATATTAATTTTTACCTTGGCGTCGCCCACGACGAGGTGATCTTCTTCTTTCGCGGTCTTGCTGGCCGCCAGATCCTTTATCAGATCGTGCAGTTACTGCAGCAGGAGTAAGATCAACTTCACCAATTACTTCACCTTTAAAGATCCAAACTGACACACCGATAGATCCATAAATGGTCTGAGCGGTTGCGTTTGCGTAGTCAATTTCTGCACGGATTGTATGAAGCGGAACTCGTCCTTCTTTATACTGCTCCGTTCGGGCCATTTCAGCGCCGCCTAACCGACCGCTACATTTAACTTTGATTCCCTTAGCGCCCATACGGGTAGCTGAGGCAATCGACATCTTCATAGCACGACGGAAAGAAATTCGAGCTTCAAGTTGCTGAGCGATATTCTGAGCTACTAAGCTTGCATCAACTTCAGGGCGTTTGATTTCACTGATGTTAATTTGTACTTCTTTATTGGTGATTTTCTTTAACTCTTCGCGAAGTTTTTCAACTTCTTCTCCACCCTTACCGATTATTACACCGGGGCGGCTTGTAAGTAAAGTAATCAAAACACGCTTAGGTGTTCGTTCGATGATGATTCTAGACAAACCAGCTGAACGAAGACGCGCTTGCATATACTGACGCAACTTATGATCTTCAAGCAAGTTTGTTGAATTATTGTGCTCAGTAAACCAATTGGAATCCCAACCACGAATAACGCCCAATCTAAAACCTATAGGATTAACTTTTTGTCCCAAAACTGTTTCCTTCTTGCTTAATCTTTAACTTTAGTTTCGTCTCTTTTCACCACGACCGTAATATGACATGATCTTTTACGAATTGGGTGTGCACGGCCTTGTGGGGCGGGCTGAATACGCTTGAGCGTAACACCTTCATCAATCATGATGGTCTTGATTACTAAATCTTCATTATCGAGAGCTTCATCCTGGAACTTATCGCGAAGATTGGCAGCAGCCGATTTAATGACTTTTGCTACGTCTCCAGCAGAACCTTGTGTGAAAAACTGCAACTGGTTTAAAGCTTTCTGAACGTTCATTCCGCGAACGGCATCGGCAACCAGACGTACTTTTCTAGCAGGCTTTCTAAGGTGTTTCTGAATAGCTTTCGCTTCTAAAACAACGGTTGTTTCCATTTAGCTATTACCTCTTTTTATCTGATTTCTTTTGCGGGTGGCCACGGAACTGGCGGGTCGGAGAGAATTCACCGAGCTTATGTCCTACCATGTTTTCTGTTACATAAACCGGAATGAATTGCTTCCCGTTGTGAACAGCCAAGGTAAGACCAATAAAGTCCGGCGTAATCATTGAAGCTCTCGACCAGGTTTTGATAACCTTTTTTGAACCACTACTATTTACATCTTCAATTTTTTTATGAAGCTTGTAGTGAACAAAGGGTCCTTTTTTTAATGATCTAGGCATGCGTAATGTTATTTTTCGTTACGTTTACGAACAATGAATTTCGAAGACATCTTTTTAGGTGATCTCGTCTTCTTACCTTTGGCATATTGCCCCCAAGGAGATCTTGGTAGTCCACCTGAAGCTTTACCTTCACCACCACCCATTGGGTGATCAACCGGGTTCATCACCACACCGCGAACGGAAGGTCTGATACCAAGCCATCGGCTACGTCCTGCTTTACCAAGAGTAACGTTCATGTGATCCGGATTACTAACTGTACCCACAGTCGCTACACAGTTGTTAAGGAACATCCGCATTTCGCCTGATGGTAACTTAACTGTTACATATCGTTCTGTTTTGGCAACAAGCTGAGCATTGGTTCCGGCACTTCTTACGATTTGTCCACCTTTACCAGGGGTCATTTCGATATTATGAATAACAGTACCTAAAGGCATGTTTTTCATTGGAAGACAGTTACCAGTCTCTGGTGCTGCTTTCTCACCATTCATGATAGTATCGCCGACCTGTAATTTATCTGGTGCGATAATATAGGTTTTAACACCATCAGCATACGCGATTAGCGCAATTCTTGCTGTACGGTTTGGATCATACTCGATGGTTTTGACTTTAGCCGGAATGTCGGTCTTGTATCGTTTGAAATCGATAATTCGATAGCGACGTTTATGACCTCCACCCTGATGGCGTACTGTCATACGTCCACGGTTATTACGACCACCTTTGTTCTTAATACTTGTGAGTAACGACCGTTCTGGTTTGTCGGTTGTTATGTCATCAAATACAGGAGCAATTCTGTGCCGTGTACCGGGTGTTGTTGGTTTTAGCTTTCTGGTTGCCATTCTTACAGACTATTTAAATTTCACTGAAGAAGTCAATTTCCTGACCGCTTCGTAAAGTGACAATTGCTTTTTTAACTTTCTTTGTGCGTCCACTGATGTAACCGCCTTTAGTAAATCGACCTTTAGGCTTCGATGGCATAATGATCGTGTTTACTTTAACAACATTCACTTCAGGATAAGAAGCTTCAACAGCTGCCTTAATTTCAGGCTTGGTTGCATCGATAGAAACTTCAAAAGTATATCGGTTCAGCTTTTCCTGAATAGCTGCAAGCTTCTCAGTAACTAATGGACGGACTAATATGATGTTACTCATGCTTCAACTCCTTCCTTCACTGCAAATGTTTCTTGAAGTGCATCAAGTGCACTTTTTTGAATCAAGAGAACATCTGTGTTCATAATTTCATAGGTAGAAGATTTGAAAGCTTCCAATGTGCTGATTTTCGGCAGGTTGCTAGCTGATTTTCTCAACACGCGGTTGTTCTCAGCCGTTAACAACAGAACCTTTTTATCGGTCAACTTCAGTGCTTCAACTACAGCCATCATTTCTTTTGTTTTTGGTACTTCAAAACCGAAGTCCTCAACAATCATGATTCCGCCTTCAATAGCTTTGTACGTCAAAGCTGATTTACGTGCAATCTGCTTCATCTTCTTTGTAAGACGAATCGAGTACGTACGTGGCTTGGGTCCGAATACAGTTCCTCCACCTTTAAGTAGCGGTGACCGTAATGTACCACGTCGTGCTCCACCAGTACCTTTCTGCTTAAATGCTTTTCTACCACCGCCGCGTACTTCTACACGACCTTTGGTTTTAGCAGTACCTTGACGTTGTGCTGCGAGGTACGAACGTACATCTTCGTAAACAAGCTGATCGTTGGGAACGATGCCAAAGACATCTTCTCTCAACTCAACAGAATCTTTACTTTCTGTACCATCTATTTTAAATACATTCAATTTCATTTATTCACACCTCTAATTAGCTCTGTTGTGAATCTGAACTACACGACCAGTTGGTCCTGGTACAGATCCGCGTATGAGTATCAAGTTTGAATCGCTTAGTATCTTAACGATAGTAGAATTCTTGTGCTTGACCCGAACATTACCCATTCGGCCACCCATTTTGATGCCTTTGAATACACGCGCAGGGTCAGACGCCATACCGATAGATCCAGGAGCTCGCTCGCGGTTATGCTGACCGTGTGTACGGCCACCAACACCAGCAAATCCGTGTCGTTTTACGACACCCTGAAAACCTTTTCCTTTTGATGTACCAACTATATCTACAGTGGTACCTTCAGCGAAAACATCTTCAATACTGAGCTCGTCTCCAATCTTTACGCCTTCTGGCAAGAAATCGCGAAACTCGACTACATATCGTTTTGAACCAGTATTTGCCTTAGCAAAGTGACCTATCAGCGCTTTAGTAGTGTTCTTATCTTTTTTGGCAACGGAAGCAAGTTGCAAAGCAGTGTAACCATCATTTGCTTCTGTTTTGATTTGAGTCACAACATTTGGCTCAACTTCAATAACAGTAACAGCAACGTGATTACCAGCTTCGTCAAATATGCTGGTCATGCCCAATTTTTTTCCAATTAATCCACTCATGGTAAATTTCTATTGTCAGGTCTGGATTATACTTTAATTTCAACGTCTACACCGGATGGTAACTCCAGTTTCATCAACGCATCTACGGTTTGTGAACCAGTAGACAAAATGTCGATGAGTCGTTTGTGTGACCTGGTCTCAAATTGCTCACGAGATTTTTTGTCTACGTGAGGCGATCTGTTGACCGTGAAAATAGTTTTATCTGTCGGCAGAGGTATAGGTCCTGAGACAACTGCACCGGTAGATTTAACTGTTTTGATGATCTTTTCGGCTGATTTATCGATCAGGTTATGATCGTATGATTTCAGCTTAATTCGAATTTTTTGTTGTGTAGCCACGAATATCTGATTTAGTGTTACTTCAGAATTTTACTTACAACGCCAGCGCCTACGGTACGTCCACCCTCACGGATAGCGAATCGAAGACCTTCTTCCATGGCGATTGGTTGAATCAGGTTTACTGTCAGGCTCACATTGTCGCCA
>JAIUMT010000048.1 GCA_022565415.1 Balneolales bacterium
CGAGCTCGACATGCAATATGGTCGTCCGGCCATAGTTTTCATCAACGGCGAATATTGGGGGATTCAGAACATTCGCGAGCGATTTGACGAGCGGTACTTGCAGTCACATTATGGAATTGGTACGGAGGAAGCCACCTTTTTGGAGCCCGTTGGCACAAATTACATCAGCTTTGCCCGCGGCACGACCGATGGCGTGAGTCACTTCCAAAACCTGTATTCGAACCTCAGCCTAGACGCCAACATCATGAACGGAAATCGTTTCAACGAACTCTCCGAAATGATGGATATGCAGAATTTCACCGATTACAACATTGCCCAGATTTATTTCCGAAACACCGACTGGCCTGGAAATAACAAGCTCTACTGGCTGTATAATTTGTCGGATGTCGATTCGTCGCGGGGCGGACCAATGCCGCGAACCCAGAACATGAAAGACGGAAGATGGCGCTGGATGTTGTTCGATACCGACTTCGGATTTGGCCTGAATTTCGATTATGTAGAGGGGTCAGGTAATAATTATCAAGGTGGAACCCCGGCCCAGCATAATAAGATCGCTTTTGCCATCGAACCTGATAACACAATAAATTGGCCCAACCCCCGCAGCAGCACTTATTTACTTCGCTCGTTGCTAGTAAACAATGAATTCCGCGCCAATTTCGCGAATCGTTTTGCCGATTTGTTGAACTCATCGTTTCATCCCGACTACGTAACTGCACATTTAGACAGCATCAGCGCGATTTATCGCCCGTTTATGGATGAGCATACGCGACGATGGAATGAGCCGGCAAGTTTGTCGGTGTGGGAGAATGAAATCAATCGAATTCGAAGTTTCGGACAGCAACGCGAGCAGGCCATTCGCAATCATCTCAATAATGAGTTGAACCTTGGCGGATTACGCGCTGTGACATTGGATGTGAGCGACCAAAGTGCCGGAGTGATTCAGATAAATTCCATCCGAATTGATCGCAATTTACCGGGCACCGACGAAAATTCGGCCTATCCGTGGACTGGTCAATACTTCCGAAATGCACCAATATCTGTGACCGCGCACGCGAATCCGGGCTACCGATTTGTAGAATGGCAGGGAGATCTGAGCGGATCGCAAAATCCGATTTCAGCTACGTTAACGGCTTCGCATTCGATAACAGCGGTTTTTGAGGCTGCTCCGGGCGAAGTAAGCGATCCGATGAGTCCGGCCGCATGGCCACTATCCGAAGAAAACTATCGGTTCGATTCATGGTCAGAAACCGAGCCAACCGGCAGCTTCCCCGAGAGCATGGTGTTTTTGCAAAGCAACGTGAACGATCCGGGTTTGGCCGACGAAATGACATCATTATACGACCCGGGCTCCGATTTGAATGTGGAAGATGCCGATTTTGAAGGGTTTCCGTACCGGCTCACCCGCCGAACGCGCATCAACGCCCTGGGAAGTCGCGGGATTTCGTTCATCAATACGGGTCGTGGCAGAGATCTTGGCACTGCGGTTCTTGCACTAGATTTACGCGAGGTTGATGAGGCCGAAGTTAGCTGGACTGGTGGCACGGAGCTTGCAAACAGTCGGGTTTACGCCATTCGTTTGCAGTACAGAGACGGGGGCGTTGGTGACTGGTCCGACTTGCTCGATAATAACGGGGACGTTGTGGAGTACGAGCGGTCTTCGCAAAATGGCCACGAGTTGGAAATGGGTCCAACCACGTTGCCGGAGGCCTTGATGGGTCGCCCATACGTTCAGCTTCGTTGGAAATACTATTTCACAGGTGAGCAGTTGAGTAATGAAAGTGGTCAGCGGGATGAGTTGCGCCTCGATGATATCTATGTGCGACAGGTTCGTGGGGTTTCGACACCATCCGATGATAGTCAAGGTTTTCTGCCAGACCGAACCGAACTGCACCCAAATGTACCAAATCCGTTTAATCCGACGACCGATATTTTATTTTCGATTCCAGAGCGGCAGGTTGTTCGTGTGGAGGTGTTTGATATTATTGGTCAGCGTGTGGCGGAGGTAACCAATCAGATGTTCGATGCGGGACAGCATCGTGTACGTTTTGATGCCGGAGGATTATCGAGTGGAGTTTATCTGGTGATGCTCAGAACTTCTTTTGAAAACGCCTCACAGAAAATAACGCTGATAAAATAGCAAGACGAGCGAGCACAAAGTCCATTTTGCTAGACAAGATACAAGATGACGTTAAGTTTAAACTTGAGTTGGTGCAATGCCATAAGACTATGATCTAAATCCTTCAAGCCTGCGACAATAACTTAGAACCTGGGTTTTAAAATTGCCGATAAACCTTAGCTCTGAGAATCCAGCATTAACTCACGACCAATTTCGTACGCCATTAACAGATCATCCTCGCGAATACTTTCATCATCGGCATGCGGTTTTTTCACGCCAATTCCGATATTTACAGCATCGACACCCTTTTCGTTGAGAACATTCGCGTCGCTTCCGCCAGAGTAACTCACCGGATTCACCGTCGCCCCGGCACGTCGAATCGCTGCTTCTATCAAACGAACAACCATCGAATTGGGTGATAACGAAAATGGTGCGAATCCTTTGTGGCGAACAAAGGTTGACTTAGCCCCATATTTTGCAGCGGTATTTTCGAAAATCGCTTCGAAAGAGTCGAGATATTTATGCACTTCCTCGATTGTAACGGCTCTTACCTCGCCAGCAACTTTACAGGTCGGAGAGACTACATTCAGGATGCCTCCTCCTTCAATATGACCAACGTTGATTGTGGTCATATCCGAAATACGTCCGGTTGTGAGCTGTGAAAGTGCTTCGGCCGCTACCATAATTGCGTTAATGCCATCCTCCGGATTAACCGCGCTGTGCGCTGCCCTTCCTTGAATTAGAACTTCGAATTCGTACTTGCCGGCGCAGTCTTTAAGATATGATCCGGGTGGTTTCGAGCTATCGAACACGTAAACGCCATCGACATCATAAGGAGATAAGTCCAGATTCGTTGCTCCGAGAAGTCCGACTTCTTCGGCCACGGTGAAAATCACCATGAAGTTTGCATCGGTCTGATTCTGGATTTCATCCTGCATGAGTAGGTGTAGCAAGATGGCCACTCCGGCGCGATCATCGGCGCCAAGCTGACTGCTACCATCGGAGCGAATCACACCGTTTTCTCGTATAACACGAATCCCTTCGGTTGGTCGAACGGTATCCATATGAGCCATGTAAATGCGGGTTGGCTTAGTGGCGTCGAAGTGGTTTGGCTTAATTATGAGGTTGCCACAATTCCCACCAATAACAGCCCCTGTTGCGTCTTGCTCGACGGTATAAGGCAGGTTTCCAAGCTTTTCGCGGATGAACGCAGCCACATTTTGTTCGTTGAGCGACACGCCGGGAACTAGAACCAGTTGGGAGAACAATTCAATTACGGAATCAGGTTGGTGCTTCAAGATAAATAAGTAGTTATTAGTCGTGCTTTTTGGTGAATAAGTAGTTACTTAATCAGCACCATTTTCTGAGTAAGTGTTACAGAGCTAGTTTGTAAGGTGTAGATATAAACACCGCTCGACAGACTAGAGGCATCAAACTGCACCGAATGTTCACCCGCAGAACGAGTTTCATTAACCAGCGTAGCAACAGATCGGCCGGTCATGTCATAAACACTGAGGCGTACATCTTCTGTCTCGGCAAGCTGAAACTGAATGTTTGTGGTCGGGTTAAACGGATTTGGATAGTTTTGAGCCAAAATCGTTTGAGCAGGCAATGTCGAAAGGTCATCAACTGATGTAGGCTCGGTAACTGTAATATTGATTGGAATATTTACACGTTGACGATTATGATCGTTGGTTCGTACGACTACCCTACCAGAGCGCTCATTTCCTTGCATCAGACTTCTAGTGTCGATCAGTAGTTTGATATCATTCGTTTCGTTGGGTTCAACAGAACCTGCGAATTCTTCAAAACCTAGCCATGAATATCCGGTGAAGTTTCGAGTGACTTTAATATTATCAATATCCATCCAATCAGTGTTCGAGTTTTGAATACGGTAAAAACGAACCCAATCGAATGAACGACCAGAAGTCATATTTACAGAATGAAACATATTGCCGTTTACATAGTAGTTCAAACGGTTTGTTTCTGGATTGATAGTCATTTTGAATCTGTAGTACTGATTGTTTTGTAACGTCGGATGTGTACCTTGATTGTGATTAAACGTTTCTCCCGAAGTACCAACTTGCCGTGTATAAACCTTTCCATTGTCAAAAACAATGAATCCAGCTGCAATTGTACCTGTTTGGGAACTTAGCACCTCAACATGCATCTGTGAACTTGCATTATAATTCACTAATACATCGAGTTCAATCTCGTACGAACCAGCTTCACCGGTGCCAAACAATGGCGTCTCTACTGTGTTAAAAGTGCCGTTATCTGAACTATTGTGTGCCATACGTAAATGCTGTCCGCTTCCTCCGGCTGGATTTAATGAGGATATTTGAAACGGACGTGAGCTTGAAAATGATCGGAATCCACCTTGAACCTCGTGAGAACCCGTAGAAAATCCACTTCCAGATTCAAAGTCACTCTCAAAGATGACATTATCATTAATGGGAATTAAGCCCGGATTTGAGACATCAGCGGAGTTTTCCTTACCAAAGCTTGTTGATACAACATCTGCCTCGGCAGTCCATATAAGATTCGTAGCACCAGTGTTTTGAACTGGAACGGTGATTTCTGTAATCTGATTTGCTGGTACTGTAAGATTTAGTGTACTACTGCTAATCTGGGCATTGGGCTTTTCGACTCGTGTTGCCAAATAACCAGCTACAGTAAACCTGGCTTCATTTAAAGCTCTTGCTGCATTTGCCGGGGCATGAGTACCTATCATACTTCCAGTTGGAGTTCCCTCAGAAATAATATCTGGATTAGAAAAACCCGGATAATCAATTGTCTCAGCTGTTGAGTACTGCATCACGGTATTTCGGCGGGGGCGGTTTGGGTTAGCATCTGATGAAGGTTGGGTTGGAATAAACTCCCACCCTGTGCCATATTCAAACAAACCACCAGAAGCAGAGGCTGGAGAGTTTAGTTGCGAGCGACCATGCCCAAGCCCCATATTATGACCAATTTCATGAATCAACGTATATCCTCGGTGTGTGTATCGAACCGAGTTAGCTGAGAAACCAATGCTAGGATTACCTCCGTAGTTGCCTAACAAATACGCAATTCCAGCTGTTGTAGTGCTGCCGTCGACCATGAGGGCTACCAAATCGGCACCGTGAGTTGCCCTCACAGAATGGACTTCAATTAAATTCCCATCGTTTGGGTCGCGCAAACGGCCCAAATGCGAACTCATTGAGAAAGCAGCGTTGTTGTCAGCGTCGTACGTAGTAAAATGAGTGTGAACAAGTCTCAGGTTGATTTTAACTTCTGAGTTGTCGAGCGCAAACTGAGATAACGCCATGGCTATTGAAGCATGTGTTCCAACAGACCCAGTTTGAGAATCGTTGTTTACATACGATACCGCAGCCGGAGTAAAAACCATCATAAGGTCGAGGTCTACGTATATCTCTTCAGTATTATCCATTGCCATCATGCTCCAATTATTGAATGATGGAACCTGCATAGATTTTTGGTATGACTGAGTCTCACCTTCGGTTAGAATGGAGCCATTAAATTGATTTTCCTGTTCCAACTGAGTTTGTATGAAACCTTCATCAACACCACATGATTCGACGGGAATCATCTCAGGGCGCAAACGCGACATGACGTGAGTGGAAGCTTCTGTTTCGTTACTGAATTGATAAATTCGTCCTTCGGTTGGGAAACTGATTTGCCCGGCGATGTTGGTGTCGCTATAGGTAAAAACGATAAATCGGTCTTGGTTGAACTCGTCGCGGGCTGAAAAGGAAATGTACCCGGGAACGTATTCAGAAACTCGCATCACACGGAATCGATAATTTTCGCCATCCACAGGTATTTCGAGAATTTCACCAACTACGGGTGCTTGCTCGTGGAGTGATTGTTGTAGCTGGATGGCCGAGCGATTGTACTCTTCCGGACCAGGACGATAATTGATGGATTCGTCTATAGTAAACAGAGAACGTGCTTCCTGTGCGGCTGTCAAGGTTGTGAATCCTGCAACGATAAAGAACACAATGAGAAGACGTTGTGTGAATAGATTTGTCATATTTAACTGAATTTGAAGCTCGAAAGATTGATGTAAAGACAGAACTGGATTCCCAAACGAAGTTTAGAAATTTACATTTAGAGTCGTTTGTCGTGTATATAAATACAGTATTAGACTTATTAAACTCACAAATTGATTGTACGTTCCATCGTGTCCTATTGATAACCACACAGAATATAACGAAAATCTTCTGGAGAACGTGCCCCATGATTCTATTTATGCAGGGATTTAGAGGGTGCGACTGCTCTAAGTTGCCACCCTCTAATGCTCTAAGTAGCCGCTTGAAGTCTCCCAAAACTTGTATGATTTAGGTAAACGAAGAACATAGAATGTTGTATTGAAGCTGGCCGATTTCTTACAGGTGTATGTAAATTTGTGTAAAATATAATTTGTCAGGTTTTTCGCATTAGTTATGTCTTTGTACAACATTATAGACATAGAGTAGTATCACTTTCAACCCTCCTGAGTCTACTTTATTTGATACTGACAAGACATAAGTGTCTACTTTAGTGTACACATAAACTATTGTGCTACAATAGTATAGTTCCATACCAAAGCGTTTAATCTGTGCAATATGCGAACAATTACTCCCGTTTTTACAGCACAATGCACGTCAGTTGTGCCGTGTTGTATCGCCTGGTAAAAATATCAGAGCTGGTTAACCGGCAGTTGACTCTAAAAACTAATTTCGGTCAGATGCATACTCGCTCTGAGCATTATCGATGATGAGTACAGTGGCAAATATAGTACCTCCCGATATTCTTCAGAGCTGGAAGCTGGCAGACGTTGCATAAACAGACAAACAAAACAGGAGCAAGATTATGAAACCATCAAATAAAATACGATCAGGTATATCGGCTATAGCAGCGATGTTGCTCATGATGGCATGCTCCGATTCCGGAAGCAATGCTTCATCAGAGGCTACCATCCGCGGATCGGTTCAGCCGGAGCAAACTCAGCAAATGAGCCGAGCTATGGACTCAGATATATCATCACAAAACGTGAGTGGTATGGCCGTGATGGCGGCTCAGGTTAGTAGCAATGGTTCACTTCAGACCATCAGCGGTACTGAGACCACTACCAATGCGTCCGGACAGTTCACATTGAACCTTGATGTCGACGCAGCCCAACATATTGTTATTGTTGCAGAACGTGAAGGAACTGAGTTCATGGGACACCTCTCTGCACAGGTTGAAAATGGTCAGACATATACATTGAAACCTATCAATGCGACTTCAACTGCAGGCGCCCGTGTATTCACCAGGGTTGTCGCAAGTGGAAATGCAGCCAAGGTTCACAAATCTGATATTGAGGCGACAATGTCGGCTGAAGCAGCTACTCGCATTAATTCGAGTGCCACAGCAGCAAATCAGTTCGCAGCCTCACTTAATAGTGCAGCAAGCGCGCGAGCCGAGTTCTTATCGAATCGGATTTCGGGTAACGCAAATCAGCAAATGGATGCTGCTGCGCGAGCCATGGCCGATGTTCAGTTCGATTATGAAGCTCAGTTGGCTGCGGCTGTAACTGCAGAAGATCGCGATGTTGCTTTTGAAAGCTTCGTAAAAGGCGGACTACAGGCTTGGGCCGAAACAGGTTTGTCGGCTTCGCAAGCTGCTGAAGCGACCGAACTTTGGGGACGAGTTTTCATCAATGCGATGGGATCGGCCTCGGCTGATGTGAGAAATGCTGCCAGAACTCAGGTATCATTGGTTCAATCGTTCGCTCTTGAATCGGCTGTTGACGCAGAAGCTCGTGCCGCGGGAGCGTCCAACACTACTGTTCAGGCTATTGCAGAAGCATCTGTGAACTTGCGAACGGCTATTAAAGCCAGTGCCGGTGTACAGGCTGAAATCCGTACTGCTTTTGAAACATTCCGCGATGAAGTCTCGGAAGCCATCGAAAATGATACTTCTATTGAGACTGAGGCATTCATTGCAATTAATACGGAGGTATCTTCTTCAAACGGACTAGCTGCTGCATTCCGTACTTCAGTGAATGCTTCTACCAATGCGACTGTCGTGAACACTGCTTACACTACCTTTGAAACGGCAATTAATACCTTGACTAATACTCATATCTCTGGTGCTAATGCAGAAGCCATGGCACGCTTGGTGTTACTTCTTCACCTCGGAGCGTAGATACGGTTAAATGGTTTTAGATCGATAGTCTAAAATTGAAAACATAGGCCGGTTGCGGATATCTCATCCAGAGTTTTTCCGTAACCGGCTTTTTTTATGGATTTGGATTAAATTGGTGTTACTGGCTTGGTATTACCACGCCCTGTGTTCCAAGTGAATCGAATGAAACACGGCTATTCAGCATTTACGGGCGATTGATTCGCCAATTGGCCGTACTCAACTCCTCATGAGCATAAAAAAACCCAGAAAGCGCGAAGCTATCCGGGTTTTTAATTAAATAGTCTAATCCAAGCGAAACGCTTGAATCAGGTACACTATATGTTTACAGTCTTACACTGATTCGCGTGTAGACATATCGTCCTTCAAATCCGAACGGAGAAAAACCACTGTACGGGAAGAGTCCATTATTGCTGTTCAACTGCCATTGCTTATCCGGATACACATCAAACACATTATTCGCTCCGAATGCTACACGATAACTATCGAGGAAACGATAAGAAAGCTCGATATCGGTTAACGTTTTAGCGCTGAATGTTTGGTCGCGCAAGGGTGAGATTCCACTTTGAGTAGTAACTTCCCCAAAACGATTCAGTTTCAGCAACGCATCGAATCCGCCTCGGGTATAATTTACAGCAGTGTTTACTTTGCTTCGGGGCTGACCAACCTCAAAACGTCCTTGCTCAACACGTCCGAATAATGGTGTATTTGTCACTGCAGCAAGTTCTACCGGAGTGTCGATTTCGTCTTTGTTGGTGATTTCAGTGGTGTTGTAGTTCCCGGCAACCGTGAGACGAATGCGATCTCCGTTATCCAGCTGAAATCCGTATCGGGCAATTACATCAATTCCAGTTGTTTTTGTATTAACCGCGTTGGTAAAATAACGTCCGCCATTGGCGTTAATACCTCGACTTTCGAGAAAATCAGGAATACCGCCACCAGTAAAGTTCTCGGTTAGTACAATCCGATCGTCGATATAAATCCGATATAAGTCAGCTGTTAACGAGAAATTTCCGGTGTTGAAGGTAAACCCACCACTCAGGTTTACCGATTCCTCCGCCTTGAGCTCCTCAGCACCTAGCGCCTGAGCAATATTTGAACTCACCGGAAAAGTACCGACCTCAAAAGGCGTTCCATCTATGAAAACCGTTGCAATTTTCGAGAAATGGTTCTGAGCCAGCGACGGTGCCCGAAATCCTGTACTGAACGCCCCACGAAGGGCAAACTCACGGTTAACTTCGTAGCGACCAGAAAATTTTCCGGTTAGCGTTGAGCCAAAATCGCTGTAATTCTCGTAGCGTGTTGCGGCACCGATTAATAATCTGGAGGTGATGTTGTTCTCAAGATCGAGATACAATCCGAAGTTGGTTCGGCTCTCTACTTTGTTATCACTTGGCGTGAATCCGGGAAATACCTGCGCACCAGCTGCGCCAGGAAACGGACCCAAAATGTAAGAACTTTCCTCACCTGCAATTTGCTCAAACTGCTCCCAGCGGAATTCCGCACCAACGGCTACGCTCAGTGGCGTAGCTGTTCCAACATCATATACTTTCAGAAAATCTGCGTTGGTGGTCGATTGCGTGAACCGAATATCACCTACATCAAACGAAGTCTGAATTTCCGGATTTGTTGCATCTGGGTCTACCAACGACACATTCCCTGAGTTTACAACACTAAAATCGAAGTAATTCGCCCCGAATGTTTCACTGATGTCGTACGACCAATCTCCGATTGTGCCACGAACACCACCAGCTACTGAAAAGTCAAGAATGGACGACTCAATATTTGGCAAAAAACCATCCGGATAAAAATTCGGGATGTTGTTTCCCGCATTCGGACGGCGATAAAATCCGGCTGAGTTACCTTCGCGCGTACTAAATCCACCAAATACATACGCTTCAGCGTTGTCCGATACGGCATAATCTCCGTTGAAGAACAAACTCACGTCGGTGAGATCACCTCCGCCATAACGCCATCTGTCAACTCCACCAGCCGGAGCATCCACAAAATCGAGTCCGGCACGACTTGTTCGCTGTCTGTCGCGAAATTGACCGGCCACATAGAAATTACCACGGCGTAAATCCAATCCATATCCCAAATGTAAATTTACAGACTCGCCATCGGTATAGGTCACACTTTCCTTGTTTCCAGCAAATGTAGCCACATCGGATGCCGGAGATCCATCGGCATTCAGGTGAAGCTGCTCACCTAGATCATACCCACGATCGACCGTGCTATAATGTTGGCCATACGTCACCGATGCATCTAAACCAGGCGATTTTTTTAGAATGATGTTGATAACACCCGAAATTGCATCTGACCCGTATTGAGCAGCAGCGCCATCACGAAGAACTTCAATCCGTTCAATCATGTTCGCCGGAATTGCGTTGAGGTCGACACCCGTTGAACCACGTCCGATAGAGCCGTTAACGTGCACCAAGGCACCGGTATGACGACGCTTTCCATTCACGAGAACGAGTACCTGATCTGGTCCGAGTCCGCGCAAGGTGGCCGGACGCATGTGATCGGTTCCATCCGTAACCGATGAGTGTGCCGTATTGAACGATGGCACCAAAAGCTGAATGATTTGGGCTGTTTGTGTGTAGCCAGACTGCTGGATTTCGACACCGCTAATCACATCAATCGGAACCGGCGATTCCAGAACTGTACGGTCTGATGTTCTCGTGCCCAAAACGACAACTTCATCGGCACCAATTAAATCGGCACGAAGCTGAAAATCGACTACTGTTACTTCTCCTGCGAGGATGGTAACCGTCTGACGTGATGAGGTGTATCCTAGAAATGAGGCTCTGATTTGATACGTTCCTGCGGGCAAGCTTAAACTGTATTCGCCATTTATTCCGGCCGCGACACCAATAGTTTGACCTACTACGGTTACGTTCGCACCGGTAAGCACATCGCCAGCGTCGGCATCCCTCACAACGCCCGACAATGTTCCGGTTGTTTGCGCCCATACGGATGTAAATCCGGTTAATAGCGCGATGGCTGCGATAATCAGGGACCTGAAAACAGCCTTATTTTTTGTGTTGTACTTAACAGACATAGATTTACTCCTTAATTAAACAAAATTCGCCGGATCGAGAAGTTGTGCAATTACACCCAACCAATCCGGCATCTTACTTCGACATTAAATTATTCCTGAAACTGAAGACCGTTCAAGGCCTTGAAGTCACCTAAACATAATGGTTTAAGTACATTTCAAGCATAAATCGTTCCTGCCGATTGCGCACGAGTTGTGAGCGCGAGCAATCGCTTCAAATTGTACATCCGTAAAAAAGGGTGGATAGAAGAGCAAATACATGGATTTTAGTATGCAAACTGCAAAACTACGCATCTTTCTCCCTGAGGAGTAGAATTTGGCACCGTGTCGAGATGATCGGTTGCCAAGGCTTCAAAGGGTCTATTCCCTCCACCTTTCTGGATGTTTCAATAAATGGTAAGAACGTTTGTAAACGGTCACAAAGCTTAGGAAGCTTCCTCAAAAAATGCAAGCCTAATTTAAAAGATTGATAAAAATCTGTTTTTCACAAATTTCGGGTTCACATGTTACGCCGATTTTCTTACTATAGGTTCTGAAGTTAAATCTACACACGAACGGCGTTTTCAACTGGGTAACTTCCTGTCGAAACATGGTTTAAGCTGTACTCAGCGACGTTCTTTAGTCCGAATTTATCCATTATGAAATATATGCTACGTTTCCTCGCCTCGGGTTTGATGCTCGTTTTATTCAGCCAGTTATCCATTGCCCAAGTCGGATTTCCGAAAATCTTCGAAAATGCAGCGGTGGTAAGCGCCACTCAGGAAGCATCCGAAGCCGGAATCGAAATCATTCAAAAAGGCGGAAATGCTATTGATGCAGCCGTTGCTGTGAAGTTTGCCTTGGCTGTCACGTTTCCTGCCGCCGGAAATATTGGTGGGGGCGGATTTATGGTCATTCGCAGCGCTGATGGAAACGTTAGCACGCTCGACTTCCGCGAAACTGCCCCGGCCGCTGCCCATCGCGACATGTATCTGGACGAAGACGGTGAAGTTATTGACCGACTCAGCACATTCGGACATCTCGCCTCCGGCGTACCCGGAACGGTAGATGGCATGATTACAGCTTTGGAAAAGTATGGAACGTTGCCATTGGATGTGGTGATGGAACCAGCCATCCGATTGGCCCGCGACGGATTTCGTCTCTCCTGGCGTGAGGCCGGCACCCTGACCCGAAACCGCAACCGATTCTCGGAATTCGAGGGCACAAAAATGTATTTCACAAAGTCCGACGGGGAAGATTTTGTCGAAGGCGAGCTCTTTATACAAACAGATTTAGCCAATACGCTTCAGCGAATCGCAGATAACGGCCGCGACGGATTCTACGCGGGTGAAACGGCCGACCTTCTCGTCGCTGAAATGGAGTCGGGCGGGGGCATCATCAGCCATGAAGATCTTGCAAATTATCGCAGTGTTTGGCGGGAGCCGATTGAGGTTACCTATCGCGACTACACCATGCACCTGATGGGACCTCCGAGCAGTGGCGGAATTGCGATTGGTCAGATGTTGAACAAACTTGAGCCTTACAATTTGAAACGCCTCGGCTATAACACACCCGAAACCATTCATTTGGTGGCGGAGGTTTCTCGTCGGGTGTACGCCGACCGCGCCGAATTTCTGGGTGATCCCGATTTTTATGATGTTCCTGCTGGCGGATTGCTCGACAAAGGTTACAACCGCGACAGAATGCGGACTTTTAATCCATCCCGGGCCAGTTCAAGTGCCGAGGTGAGTCACGGCGAGCCGCGCATGGTCAAGGAATCGGATAATACCACGCACTTCTCGGTAGTTGATAAGGCCGGAAATGCCGTTTCGCTCACAACCACTTTAAACAGCGGCTTTGGATCGTTCGTGACGGTAACTGGCGGCGGATTTTTGATGAACAACGAAATGGATGACTTTTCAGTGAAGTCCGGAGTGCCGAATCAGTTCGGATTGATCGGAGGCGAAGCGAATGAAGTTGAACCCGGAAAACGCATGCTCAGTAGCATGACTCCGTCGATTGTGACTAAAGATGGTCAGTTGCATATGTTGCTCGGAACCCCGGGTGGATCTACCATCATGACTACCGTACTGCAGGTTTTCCTTAACATAGCCGAGTATGGAATGAACGCACAACAAGCCGTTGCTGCCCCCCGATTTCATCATCAGTGGCTGCCAGATCAGCTATATCACGAGCCGTTCACGTTCAACCGTGCGACCCAAGAGCGTTTGGAGTGGCTAGGACATGACTTGAACCAACGTCGTTTTTATACAGGTCAGGCCAATTGCATTGTGATTAAAGAAGACGGCACGATGGAAACCGGCGCAGATCCAAGAGGTATGAATTACGCCGCTGGATTTTAGGTTTGATGGTTTTTAAAGTCTTTAATGTCGAAACCCAGGGCATACATTAAAAGTTGCAGTTTTTAATGTATGATTGGCGATAAAACCCTATTTTAATGTCACATTCATGATCATACATTAAAATAGAGGTATATTAATGTCGCTAAATCAAGTTTACCCCGTCAATCCAGACCGTAATCTGCCTTGGAACGACCTTCCCCTCCTGCCGATAGCACCATCGCTCTATCGGGACGTTGATATCTATGATCAACTCGGAAAAGCAAAAGAAGCACTCGCAATGCTCGCCGGACGCAGCATCGCTATTCCGAATCCAAGCATGCTCATCAACTCCATTTCATTGCAGGAAGCGAAGGTTTCGAGCGCCATCGAAAATGTATTCACCACGGATGATGAACTTTACAAGGCCATAAGCGACTCTAAAATGGATAGTGAAGCACCTGGTCCGGCGAAGGAAGTACTTCGTTACCGCGAAGCCCTTTGGACCGGATATCATTATCTCAAAGAAAAAGGTGCTTTTGACAGGGAATACTTCATCAAACTGTATCAAATCATTCAAGAAAGCGGAGACGGAATTCGTCCATCATTTGCGAGAACCTTCATCCGAATGGGGGGCACCGGATCCAATGCCGGAGAACCCACCTACACGCCACCTCGTGGAAAAGGTATTGTGGAAGAGAAACTAGATAACCTGATTCAGTTTTTGAACGACGAGCAGTCGCAGCCAGATGATGTATTGCTAAAAATGTGCATCGCACATTATCAGTTTGAGGTAATTCACCCATTTAGGGATGGAAACGGCAGGGCCGGACGAATCATGAATCTGCACATCATCACACGAAATCAATTGCTAGAGTTACCAATTCTATACCTTAGTCGGTATATACTGGAACACAAGCACGATTATTATGAAAATCTGGCGGGGGTATCACGTTACGGCGACTGGAAAAGCTGGTTTATTTACATGTTAAAAGCCGTAGAGTGGACGTCGCAGTTAACCCTCCGCAAAGTGAATGATATCATAGAAAGCAAAGAAGAAATTTTGCAGGTTTTGCGTGAACAGACGGATGTGCGTCGGCCCGAAGACCTCGCTGAGGCAATTTTTACTCAGCCATATATAAAAGTAAACCACCTCACCGACCGCGGACTCTACGCCGAAAACACGGCTCGCAACTACCTCAACAAACTATCTGATCTTCAGGTTTTGCAAAAAAAAGAAATTCGTGGCAGGCATTATTATATTAATCCAGCTTTGGTGGAGATATTGGCGTATTAA
>JAIUMT010000049.1 GCA_022565415.1 Balneolales bacterium
GGAATATTCTCGTAGTGGGGTGCGGCATCGGGCCATTTAGATAGGAAATCATCCGAAAGGGTTACTTTATCCTGGTTTTTCAGATCGGCGAGGGGATGTTGTTTTGGCGGATTACTATAACCCTCCTTAAAGTATTTCTGCATAATTTTTCGGAAAATGTAGGCAGAGTAGGGCGCTTTGTCGGTAATCTGAAGTGGGATAATTCCGTTGGTGTCGATGGTGATATAGGGAACCGATACTTTCCGTGCCATCAATCTGTTGTACGGACGAATGATGTAAACCGGGTATTCATCCGCAATTACAACGGCTGCGTTTTGAGCAAGTGTTTCTACTAGTCCTGCGCCATCCTGCGGATTTGTTTCCACGTAACTATAGTATGAAATTCCTTTTTCAACGCAGGTATCGTGGGTTTCTTTCATTCCTTCGATTAGGAACTGATGAAATCTGTCGCTGGCCCAGGGTATATCGCAACTGAGTCCTTCATAGATGAGGAGGGGTTTGCCGAGTTTATTTGCCCAAGCTACAGCGTATTCGAGCGCAAAGTTATACTCGAGCCTTCTGTTTATCGACATCCAATACAGCACGTAATCGCCATTATCATTGGCTTCGTGCTTATTTCTTTTAAAGACCCGGTAAGAATTGAAATTCTTCATGTACATCATTCATTAGGTGGTATTTGAATATGTACCAACGAAAAAGGGTGTTCGTGCGTTCGGAAAAATGCCTCTGTTTTACTCGATTATGAAGTAGTTATATTCGCCCATTTTGGGCATTTCATTTTCGACGCGGCAGTAGGCTTGCCCACGAAAATCGATAACTTCTCCACCGAGCAATGTTCTGGCTGCTCTTCTTGCAAGCCAACCGAGATCCCCCATCACAGAAAATGATTCATCGTCGTGTGATCGGTTAATACTCATGGTTTGGCCGTTATCCAGCTCAACAGAGAGATTTTGCGCAATTTGTTTGCCAAATGCACGGCTTCGAGTCTTTTCCTGAATTCGGTTTATACCATTAAGTTTGGTTTCGTCTCCAAATCTACTTATGCGGTAGCCAATGGTTCGACGTTCGCCACGGTCGGATGGTAGCATGAAGTAGCTGATGTCCCAATTTTGGGGTCCTCCATGATGCACGAATCGATATGCGCTGTGAAGAAGACGGGTTGTCATCTGATTTTGGTACGTCTGATCCATATATGCCGTGCCGCGAACCTGTCTTTCATGACCATCAACCTTGATTCTTCCAGTTACTTCGGCGTACGGAATATGTGTAATAATGCCAACATCTTCGTTGCCTAATCGGAAAATCCCATCGCCCCAGACCAGTCCGGGCTGAATATTTGAAAAATTGAAATCAATCTCGTAGTTGACTCCATCCTTCGATGTGTTTATAAAAACGCGGTGTTTTTCAGGTAGCCGGCCTGTGAAGTACAAATCGCGTTCTTCTCGCGGACGAAACGTGAATTTCTCTTTGTCTAAAACCAGCCAATCTAGATTGTACTCGCGCGACAGGTTGTATGTTTTGTCTGAAAGCCCATGAACGGTAATCCGAACGCCACTAACGGGTGATTTCAAGCTTCCGAAATTATTAACTGAAAATATGATGTGCACTTTGATATCGTCTTCCAGGTAGAACTGGTAATTCCAAAACTCATTAAAGTGACTGCCCGACATGGTATGAGGCCAGATTTCGTCGGGGCTAGCTGTTTGCAACGTACCGCGAGGGTTCTCTGCCTGCGCAGAAGTCTGGTTAAACAGACCAAATACGACTATTAAAGCTGAGGTAAGTAAAATCTTCACTGGTAAACGTGCTAGCATGTAAGAATAATTCTGGGCGCCCAATTAAGCAATAAATTGTAACTTTGAACAATTTCAGAACGTTTCGGCACCTATATTAATTGCCGAGATAACGAAAACTTAATAATACAGTGTTGAATCCGATCACAAAAGAGCGATTCGTAAATTGGTGGAATAAGTTTCGCGATACGCCAGGAGCCAAGAAACTGGCAGCTTGGGGTCGTAGAGGCATGATTGCGATTATACTGGCGCTCATCGCATGGAATTTGTCTGATATTGGCTGGATGGAAGTGCTAACTTCTTTACCCGTTCACCCACTGTTTTATATCTTTTTTGGGATGTTGTACCTGTCTCTTCCAGTAGCAGAGATTTTCATCTACCGGCAGGTTTGGGAATTCAAAACCTCAGAAGGATTTCGCGCATTTCTTATAAAAAGGGTCTACAACAATGAAGTAATCGGGTATTCTGGAGAGTTTTACCTGTATTTATGGGCTAAGAAACGGTTAAATCTTTCTGGAAGCGATGTTATGGCCAACATTCGCGATAGCAACATTATTTCGGCAACAGTTTCGTACGTGGTTGCATTTACCTTAGTCGGAGCATTAGTTTTTACCGGAATAATCGATGTAAAAGCAATGATTGGTGATGTTGACTGGGTGATTGTCGTTGTAGGGATTGTCATAGTTGCCATTCTGATTGTGGTAATTGCACAATTTCGGCGGCATTTATTTTCGCTACCTGCAGGTAAAACTGTCCGGATTTTCGCCCTGTATATCACCCGTTTCACCCTGCATCATGCTGTGCTTGTTCTGATGTGGTCGCTGGTTATTCCCGGAGCTCCGATTTCTGTGTGGTTAACGTATATTGCCGTTTACATTGTGGTAAATCGACTACCGTTTTTCCCGAGCAAAGATCTGGTCTTTGCCTGGGCAGGTATCGAGTTGTCGCGCTATCTCGGGGTAGGTCCGGCTGAGGTAGCCGGAATGCTACTCGTTTATAGTGCGTTGAATAAGCTCGGTAACGTGGCGCTGTTTTCCATTTTTACCTATTTGGGCGATGTTACAACCAACGAAAAAGAAGATTAAGTCAGTTTTTCAATAAACTGAATCAGCCTTTCTGTTGATTTTCCATCCGTGTTTTTGAAAAACAGGTCTCTTACACGCTTCCGCTCCAATTGAAAAGATTCGGCTCCGTTTAGGGCATCATCAAGACTGGTCAAGAAATCGGATTGCGATTTAGGCTTCGGACCGGGGGTTACCTCATCATAATCGTATGGGAATCCGCGTTCATAGGTGGCTTTGTCGTAGGGTAAAAAGATACACGGGATGTCGAGGAGGAGTCCCTCTAGATACACACCACTGTAATCCGACACAATTACATCCGTAAGACCAATAAGCGAATAAATATCGGGTGTGTTTCCAGATACAATGCGATTTCCAATCAGTTCGGTTTGAGGCTTTTCGTTCGGGTGCGACCGTAGCACCAGCAGAGCATCATTCTTTTGCAAGAAGTTTTCTAAGGCGACTTTATCGAAGTCTTCGAAGGGAAACCATCTGGTTTTGGTGCGGCGGCGGTAAGTTGGGGCATATAGAATAACTCGTTTCGCTGGTGGAGCTTCTGGCCAAAATTGTGAAATGCTTGCTTGAGTGCGTCCGACTTTGATTAACCGATCCGATGTAGGAAATCCGATTTCCAAAATTCTGTCAGGAGTTAGGTTAAATCGTTTCGAAAAAAGCTCGCTGACGAGGCGGGAGCTAGACAAGAAATAGTGAATAGGTTTGAAACGATACGAAAGGATGAGACGATGTAGCCAATTTGGTTCTTCATCGCTTCCGGGCTTCATGTACTCCCCACGTTTTGTGGGTAACCCGTGGTACGTTTGGATTATGGTCGCTTTTCGTGATAACCAGCAAAATGCGAAATCGGATGTGCCGTGGGTGAGTAAATAGACATTCGCCTTTGCGAGAGTGATAATACCCTTCCAGGTGTGAATCAAAATGGCGTGATTTTTACCGTATTTCGAGACTAACTGATGAACTACAGTTTTGTTTCGACTCAGCCATACTGCGTTGATGTGGGGATGATGAACCAACTCTTCGAATACAATCTTCGTGTTGCCTCTATAGGCATTGCCATGAAACGAAGTGAGTACGACAAGATTCGGATCGGTCTTAAGAAAGGGTTTAATCAGTCCGGAAAGAAGTCCGAAAAGCCATTGTTGAGGATAAGTCGTTGTATTTTCAGAGTTTCGCACGGCTGGAAGGAGGCGTAATCAGGTGTATTTAATGCAATTAAGTTGCATCTAATATATTAAACTCAATTTAACTTCCATAATCGTTTTGTTGTTTAAATTCGCCATTGCACCTTATATTTTTGAAATGATTAAACCTCCAGACATATATCTTTCTTGCCTGCATTAACTTCAATATTAGACTCTCAAGATCTGCCGATTGATGCAGTTATTACGTGGGTAGATGGAGATGATCCGGCTCATCAACACAAGCGCGGTTTGTTTGCTGAGGAGAGTGTATCTGATAGCGACTCATTATTGCTAACTGGCAACGATGAGACGCGTTTTATAGACAATGGTGAGATTCGGTTTACAATTTTGTCTATTCGAAAGTTTGCTCCCTGGATAAGAACGATTCATATCGTTACAGATCACCAAATTCCAGGTTTCCTTACAGAAGATGTTCGAAAGAAATTGGGAGTGAACATTGTTTATCATACCCATCTTTTCGAGGGATACGAATGGGCACTGCCTACATTTAATTCCAGAACATTGGAAACAGCAATTTGGAGGATTCCTGAGTTGGCGCCTCAATTTATCTACTTTAACGATGATTTTCTGCTAGCGTCACCGGTGGAACCCAAACACTTCTTTGTAAAAGGGAAGGTTGTGTTACGAGGTCAGTGGAAGTCAATTGCGGCTTATGGTCCGCTTCGAATGCGCATTAATGAAGTGCTTAATATTACAGCACGACGGTTTCTGGGGATTACCCGATCGATGAATTTATTGTTGCAAACCAAGTCGGCGCAGAAAGCCGGACTTCAAAAAAAGTACTATCGCATTCCTCATGTTCCTCATCCCATCAAAACTGTAACTCTACAGCGATTCTTTGCTGAAAATGGCGATGATTTTGTTGAGAATATAAAGCATCGTTTTCGAAGTACGGAGCAATTCTCTGGTGTTTATCTGGCGCATCACCTTGAAATCAAGCATAAGAACGCCATTTTGAAGGGGACTGGTAAAATTGTTATGATTAACGGCGAAACGGATATTTCGCGGGTTATTCGTCATAAAATTCAGCGTATAAAGCGTGGACGGGTTCGGTTTTTGTGTATTCAGGGGCTAGAACGTCTCGCTGAAACAGATCGAAATTTGCTTCATGAAAGTCTTGAAGAGTTGGTTAGGGATTGAGCTCGGTTTATGAGCTATGAGTTTGTCTATTTTGAGGGAAATACCACCCAAGCAGGTAGCCTGTTACAGATTAATCAATGCCCTAGTATTTTTTCAGATCTTTGAGTGTCACGTTAGTTCGATTCTAAACCATAGTTTTGTTCATTATCCCATCTTTCCAGATTCTCGATAAACGTATTTGCCGATTCTTTGATGGCTTTTTTGTCCTCATCTGAGCGTTTATCAAACATGTTTACCATAAACGAAACCCTTCCGTTTTCTTCGAAAACATCCCGGTGGTTGTCCACGAAATTCCAGTATAGATAGTTGAACGGGCACGCCTCTTCGCCTGTTTTTAGCGAGATTTTGTATGAACACGACTTACAGTAATTGCTCATTTTATTGATGTAATTGCCTCCGCTTACATAGGGTTTTGATGCCAGAATTCCACCATCGGCAAATGTCGACATCCCAAGCACATTCGGCAGCACAACCCAGTCGTGAGCGTCGCTGTACGCGTACCAAAACCACAAATATAGGTCGTACGGATTGGTTTCGGTTAAATTCGAGAAGTTGCTGAGGACCATTAGTCGCGGAATATGATGCGACCACGCATGCGTTTTTACCGTGCCGACGCAATCATCTACGCAGGCCATTCCCGACTTTGCCGACCAAAAAACATCGGGCAATCCGCGCTTAAACCCAAGCGAATTCGCCTCCCGAACTTCCGGCATTTTGGCCTCATAATACACCCGAATGAACTCGCGCCAACCGATAATTTGCCGGATGAATCCCTCCACCGAGTTGATGGGTGCGTTTCCGTCCCGATAAGCTTGCTCTGCCCGCACGCACAATTGCAACGGATCGAGCAAGCCGACGTTCATGTACGATGAGAGTCCGGAGTGGAAAATGTGTGCCTCACCCTTTGCCATGGCATCCTCGAACGGACCAAAATCGGCCAGACAGTTATCGAAAAAATGGTCTGCTAATTTTTCGGCGTCGGTTCGGGTTGTTGCCATCGAAAAACCAGCCGAATCGCCGTAATAGTCGGGAAACTCATTGTTTACAAATGAAATCACTTCTTGTGTTATGTCATCAGTTTGGATTTGCGGAAACTCTGGCAACGAGATTTTCTTCGGCAGTGATTTGCGGTTTTCCTTATCGAAATTCCAATCGCCACCCGCCGGAGAATTGTCTCCATCCATCAATAATCCGAACTTTCGTCGCATATCGCGATAGAAGAATTCCATTCGGTACCCGGGCGCAATTTTGTCGGTGTACTCATCGGCATTTGCCAGAAAAAATGCATTTGGTTTGAGGTCGACGTTGGCCGAAAACTCCTTACACACTGCCTCCAAAGCCACCCGTTCGTCATGGCTAGCCGGGCACATTGCATGCAGCAGCCATGTTGCCTCATCAGCGCTGGGGAGTTCGCTAGGTTCGTGTCTTTCGAAAATTCCCGCCTCCGGACGACCAGAACTATTCAGCATCAACTTTAAATACGCGTCGAATGGCTGATCTGTGATGTGATAGCTTACGGTGTAGCCTTCGTTTTGGCATTCCAATGCGAAATGACGCATCGCGCTTAGTTCAAAAATGATTCTTTTTTTGTGAAATGGTAGTGCGCTGTAACGATGAGTCGACTCGATAAGCAGAATTCCGGGTTTTTCGTTGTTTTTATCGCTGCCACTCGAATTCTGAATGTCACTCCCCGGGTTATCGTTGTTACTTAGTTGTGCATCTTGAAGCACGCGTGTACTTAGTTGGTCAGGATGCACATATAACCAGTTATTTCGCGGTTCTTCGTTCATTTTGGCGATGAAGTACTTCCGGAAATGGTTATCGTCACACATGAGAAATAAGTTAAATTAGTTGATCATTTTGCGTTACTAAGTAACTCTCGAACATCGCCTTTTCATTCCTTAACTGAAGATTTGTTTTCATATGTGTTGCTTTTAAATAATACTACTACTATAATAGTATTAGCTAATTAGTAAGAATTGATAATCACACACAAACGACTATGAAAACACCCACACTAGCCATCGGCGACTCAGAAATGGAAGTTCTCAACCACGTTTGGGAACTCAAGCAAGCTACCGTTGCTCAGGTGCACGAGCGTATTCTGGAAAACCGCAAGATTGCGTATACCACCGTCATGACGATGATGCAAAATCTGGCCAAGAAGGGATTTCTGTCGTTCGAACGCGACGGACAATCCTACGTGTACACTCCGGCCATCGCCCCCTCGTCGGTAAAAAAAGATTTACTCTCGCACCTCATGCAAAAAGTATTCAAAGGATCGCCATCCGCACTAATGCAAGCATTGGTCGAGCAAGAAGACCTCCCCGATGATGAAAGGGACGCCATCAAAGCCATCATCAACAAAATGGAGTGATCATCATGGAATTCATCGAACAAATGGGCATTGCCTCGTGGACAACTTTCTGGATTCCAATTATGATCTGGAGTTTTTTCGCAGTTCTCGCCGCTCTGTTTTTACGCGCACTGAAACTACACCCAACGGCGAATTATTACAGTCGTGTCGCGGTACTTTTCTCGCTTCCTATCGGAATAATTGCTTTAAATCTGATGCCAGTACCCGCGGTTATTACCCACGAAAACCTTATTTATCCGCTGGTAGTGACCATTTACGAGGTTAGCTCACTTCCCGAACTCGTGGTCGGTGCAGAGAACCAACAAACCGAAATGTCGCAATCCTATTCGGGAATGTTCTGGCTCGGATTGGTCAATATTTTGGGTCTGATGGTAACCCTTTCGTTGCTTCTGAGGCATGTATACCACCATACTTCGCTGGTGTTACTTCGCAGAAACGGATTACAAGCTGCATGCGATGATGTGCAGCAATTGGCCTCCGAAGTAGCCGATCAAATGCAGGTTTCACATCGGAATATCACAATATGCACCTCTGGAAACGCCACTATTCCATACACTTTTGGCTGGAAGAAGCCGGTAATTGTGCTCCCAAATCAGAATTTTTCAACTGAAAAACTTAAATCGCTTTTAGCTCACGAAATCATGCACGTGAAACGAGGCGATTTTCAAATCGAGTGGTTGGTACAAGTCGTATGTGCCTTCACTTGGTTTCATCCGCTGGTTCCGGTGTATGTTCGCGACATACATCGGTTCCGTGAGATGTCGTGCGATGCGGAAGTCATTTCGGGCATGATCGTTGACCCGCGTACGTATGCTTCGTTGCTGCTCGATTTTGTGAGCGGCGGACGACAACCTTCACTATCGGTCATGATTTCCATGGCCACACCAACATCCAAACTCAAAGAACGAGTTACCGCTATGCAGTTTTATACAAAATCGCCCGAAATACACAATAAAACCAGATCCCGCAGCCTGATGTTTTCAGTTTCGGTCTTGGTTATTCTCACCTCATTACTCACCATTTCCGGAATTGACGTGCTCAAACCGTCAGATTCTCAGGTTTCGTTAAACGATAATTTTGATGGTGGCTTCATCACGGCCGCATCCGACAGCGTCTTTATGGTGGTCGAGAAAATGCCCGAACCCATTGGCGGGATGATGGCTATTTATGAACATGTGCGCTACCCGGATTCTGCGCGCCGCGATGGCATTCAGGGTCGGGTTGTGATACAGTTTGTGGTTAATGAGGAGGGCAATGTGGAGGATCCGCAGGTGATACGCAGTGTGCGGGAGGATGTCGACTCCGCCGCTCTACAGGCTATTAAGAATGTGCGTTTTAGTCCGGGTTTGCAGAGAGGGCAACCGGTTAAAGTTCAGTTTCAGCTTCCAATTGAGTTCCGCATACAGAATAGTGGCGACCAAGGCGAACGCTCGGCGCCTCCACCGCCACCTCCTGCTCCGCCATCACCATCTTCTTCATCAACTCCTGATTCGCACTCGGGCCCGGAAACCTTTACTGTGGTAGAAAAAATGCCTGAACCCATTGGCGGGATGGAGGCCATTTATGAGAACATCCGTTATCCTGAAATCGCCCGTATGGCTGGAATCGAAGGACGTGTAATTGTTCAGTTTCTAGTGAACAAAGAAGGTGATGTGGTTGACCCGATTATTCTGAGGGGAATCGGTGGGGGAGCCGATGAGGCCGCCATCGCAGCCATAAAAGATGTGAAATTTGAGCCGGGAATGCAGCGGGGTCAGCCGGTTAATGTGCTGTTTCAGCTACCTATAGTTTTTCAGCTTCCCGATAATCCGGAAGCAGAAGCCCGCCGGGCAGAGTTTGGAACTCCTGTGATCGTTGTGCGCTATTTAGAGGACGCTCAGGGAGCACCGAGGGTGTCGGGCAAGGTTTTAGATTCCCGAAATGAGACTCCACTTGCCAGAGCAAATGTGGCGATTTACCCAAGTTCCGAGTCGGGTCAGCCTGCACCGGGCGTGGCCACAGATGAACATGGCAATTTTACGTTCACAAATGATATTTCAGATGGCGTGTACACCGTTCGGGTGAGTTATGTAGGATTTGAAAACATTTACGCCACTGTGAATTTACGTTCTAATGGAAACGTGGCGAGGCTGGAGCTCAAACTTGCCCGTAAAGTCCACGAAATCGAATAAATAATTCGTTACAATGTTTACAATTATGGAACCGGATTCCATAGTTGTAAACATGTATCTTGTAGTCAGATTTTTTTTGAAATGTCTCATAAATGAGGCTTAAAGAAACCAGAAATAGTAATCGTATTCGACGTCAAAGCAACGTTCTTTACCAAGTCTTTTGCGACAAGTTTTATAACGAGCAAAAATACGGTTTCGAAAATCTTTCTTTAATCAACTCCCGACTACAAGATTTAGATTATGCAAACATCCGAACCTCGTTATTTCGTGTGGACCGAGTCGTTCACCGTTAAAGCATTCGAAATCGATGCCGACGGACGAGCCCTTCTATCTGTGCTGGCAAATTATATGCAGGAAGCTGCTGGAAGTCACGCCGCCCGCCTCGGTTTTGCCATGGAAAAACTATTCGAACAGGGTCAGGGTTGGGTCCTAAACCGATTCACAATGCAGATTACGCGATACCCAAAATCGGGAGAGATGATTCGCATCGAAACCTGGCCTTCCGCAGCTGATCGTCTTTTCGGATACCGTGATTTTGATCTCTACGACGAAACGGGCGGACATATTCTATCAGCACGAACCGCTTGGTTAATTTTGGATATCGAAAAACGACGTCCCCTCCCTACACCCGATGTCGTGAAGAAAGTTGGTGGCGAAAATGCGCGGTTTGCAGGTGTTGAAGCTCTGAAAAGAATGCCTCGAATTGAGTCAGACCCCGAAGCCACCGTTCGGTTTCGTGTGCGACGCGCTGATTTAGACATCAATCAGCATGTAAACAATGTGCGTTATCTGGAATGGATTCTCGAGGTGCTCGGCGGTGGAATTGGCGATGCGCGGCCATCATTTGTCGATATTCAGTTCAAAGCCGAAAGCAGTTATGGTGATGTGGCAATTGCAGAAAAACATCCTCAAATTGACGAAGGTGTTCCATATCGAATTCTCCGCGAACATGACCAAAAAGAATTGGCCATAGCTGTGCTGAGAGACTAACCAAATCGAAAATCAAATACTATGAAATCTGCATTGAAGGGTATTAAATCACATGCATTTGGTCTTTTCAACATCAAACACCACGGTAAAGTCCGGCGAAAGAAGCCGGGTGAAATTCCGGGCACAGCGATTCACACGGGTGTGCAAAAGCTGGATGAGGTCATCATCAACCTGCACGATTTCGACGAAGAACACTATCATGCCACCACGCTGAAAAGCATCGAGAAGTCGGAAAAGTATCTCAAAAAGGAAACCAAAACCTGGATTCAGGTGCAAGGATTGCATGATATCGACCGTCTCCGCACAATTTGGGACTATTTCGAAATGCACCCGCTAATTCAGGAAGATATAGTAAGTACATCCCAACGTCCGAAGGTTGAAGTTTATCCGAATGTGGTTTTTGTGGTATTGCGAGCAATAATGGTCGATTCCAAAACAGGCACGCTCACATCCGAACAGGTGAGTATAGTACTCGGCAGCAACTACGTTATTTCGTTTCAGGAGAGCGATAATCCAATTTTTGAACCGATATTTCGTCGTCTTAATACTACAGGTACCCGTTTGCGCCGCTACGGACCCGATTATCTGATGTATGCGCTCATGGATACCGTGGTTGATCACTATTTCGTTGGCCTCGATTTGATTAGCGAAATGATTGAGGCTACAGAAGAAAATATCGTTGGTAACCCAAATCCATCAGAATTGCACAAAATTCATGCGTTGAGACGTGATTTGATCATTATGAGGAAATCTGTTTGGTCGTTGCGCGACGGTATCAACTCACTTATTCGCGACGATATTCCGTTGATAAGCGACGATGTAAAAGTCTTTTTGAGGGATGTTTACGACCACGTTGTGCAGGTGATTGACTCCATCGAAACCAGTCGGGAAATGGTTTTTTCACTTTACGATATGTATATGTCGAGCTTAAGTCATCGCATGAATGAGGTGATGAAAGTGCTTACGATGATTGCGACAATCTTTATACCGTTGACGTTTATCGTGGGTATTTATGGGATGAATTTTGATCCGGATGCGAGTCCGTATAATATGCCTGAGCTGAGTTGGTATTATGGGTATCCGCTGGCAATGGGGTTAATGGTCGTGATAACAGCTGGAATGATTTGGTATTTCTATCGCAAAAAGTGGCTTTGAACGTAAATTCAGGCAGAAAGCTTAGTAGGTCGATTTTAACTTTGTGATTAGTTGTTTGAGGTATCCTGAGAAACTAATGTTTCTAATGTATAGCAGTAGGAGTAATACTGTACCTCATCTTTAATAATGGTGTATTTTAGGTCAGTTATAAGAGTTAAATATAGTTCTGAAAGTTTTCCGAAGTATATTGCTCACCCTTTTTGCATACCCTACATTCGCTGCAATATTTCAGCTACCAATCGGCCAAAGTCTTCTTTTCGGGAATCAGCTACTTCTTTGATCTCCCCATGCTCAAGCTTTTGCTTGCTAACCCCAGTAGACATGTTGGTAATCAAGGTTATTCCCAGACTTTTTAGTCCGAGCTTTTGCGCTTCCAACAATTCCGGCACGGTCGACATTCCTACCGCATCGGCTCCCAAGTATCGAAACGCGCGAATTTCAGCGCTGGTTTCGTAAACCGGTCCTTTTACAAACATGTACGTCCCCTGACGAAGTTGAATCCCCAGGTCCAATCCGACTTTATGGGCTAACTTTATTTCGTTGTTGTTGGCATATCGAGTTGACGCCATTTCGTTACCGGTGCTGGATTTAAACCCAAATCGCATAAAATCGTCGATTAACATCAAGTCTCCCACCGAAAATCGCGTGTTGATGCTTCCTGCGGCATTCGATACGACCAACGATTTAGCGTTGAATTCTGATGCAATCCGCACCGGAATAACGGTGCGTTCCAGAGGATGACCCTCATAGTGATGAAATCTTCCAGAGTACACTAAAACGCGTTTGTCGCCCACCATGCCCTGAATAAGCTCGCCTCCGTGACCTGCAACGGTAACTTCCGGAAACCCTGGAATCTCTTGGTAGGGCACTGAAATTCCGTTTTCGACCATTGCTGTGAATCCGCCCAACCCAGATCCCAAAATTACGGCAGCGTCAACCGTTTCTGAAAAACCTTTACCAACTAGAAATGCTTTTGTCTCACTCAAATTCATACGTTCGTGTAACTTAATGGCTTATTTATTTTGCATTAAACTACACTTAGATGCTTTCTAAAGCAAAATAAAGCAACAACTCGTGGTAGAAATTGCAGAGCCCGAATCGGATTTTGTCAAATTATAAGCAAGGGGCTTCAACCCAGAGGAAAACCAACGGTTACATTTCGATAATGTTTTCACGATTGTCGTGATAGGCCAATACTTTATAGCCGTTCTCCTTTGAGAATTCGATAAGTTCATCGCGTTTTTGCTGACTCGCTTTTCCGTCGAAATCGTACTTCGCAGCATATTTTCGGGTGATTGCACCCTTGGTGTTCATCACATCGCCCGCGTTCAGGTACTTGTGATTGTCTCCGAAGTCGAAGTACCAGGCCAGGCTGAATTCCGTGTGTCCACCTATGATCTCACAGCGAACTCCATCAATCGGTTCATCTCCATCCTCTACAAAATGGAGATCTGCATGAGTCTCGAGAAAATCGATGAATTGTTCTCTTTCCGGATCATCAATTCCAATTTTTGCCAGCTTTTCCCACTCCGCCCGACTCAGATAGATGGTTGCCTCGGGAAAAACTAATTCCCAATATCCGTTTTCGCGTGTTGCGAGTCCGCCGATATGATCGAAATGCAGATGCGACAAGAAAATTTCAGAAATGTCCTCCGGGCTGAGGTCGTTCTTTTCAAGATTTGCAAGCATAACCGGCACATGACTCTCGGCTCCAAAATCACCCAATCCAACGTCGAGGAGCATATTTTTGCCACCGTGTTGCAATAATATTGGGTTCAGTGAAATCTTTAATGCACCTTTCGCGGCGGATTCATCGCGTTCAATTCTATGGAAAACTTTGTCTAATCCTACTGAAAATGTACCCTCGTACAGCGCTGTAACGCGAGTTTCTGACATGGTAATGCTGAAAATTTATGAATATGTATAGTCTAACTGAAAGATAAGGCTTTTAAACGTTATGACGTTCTCATCACATCGAACTCACATCTTTCTGATTGGTTACTATCTATACAGCGACACTAAATGGATTTCTCACTTCGAATCCTCGAATTTTTCGTAAGCCTCGATGATATCGCGGATGAGTTTATGTCGCACAACGTCGCCCTGATCTAAATAAACAAAGTCGATTCCAGCGATGTTACCCAGAATTTTCGGGATTTCAATAAGACCGGAATTGACCTTCTTGGGTAAATCGGTTTGGGTAACGTCACCCGTAATTATGGCTTTACTGTTAATTCCGAGACGGGTTAGGAACATTTTCATCTGAATGGTCGTAGCGTTTTGGGCCTCATCCAAAATGACAAACGCATTGTTTAGTGTTCGTCCGCGCATGTAGGCAAGAGGAACAATTTCGATAATATTCTTAGTGAGGTTCAACTCGAGACGATCATGATCTATCATTTCCTCGAGCGAATCATAAAGCGGACGCAAATACGGATCGATTTTGTCTTTCAAATCTCCCGGCAAGAATCCCAAACTTTCTCCGGCTTCCACGGCAGGACGGCACAAAACGATGCGCTTCACAGTTCGTTCTTTCAACGCCTTTACTGCAAGGGCAACAGCCGTGTACGTTTTACCGGTCCCGGCCGGACCAATCGCGAACACGATATCGTTGTTCTTGTGAGATTCGACGATACGTTGCTGATTTGGAGTTTTGGCTCGAACGGCACCTCCACTGTGTGTGTACACAATTACACCCGATTCACCGGGCGTGCTTACCAAAGGCAATGTTCCATCAATCGCAGCAGGAGGGGAGTCGTGACGACGTGGCTTTGCACTACGCCGAATGGTTAACACGGTACGAATATCACGCTCCGTAACATGTCCGGTACGCTGAGCTATTCCAATTAACTCGTTGAAAATGTTTCTGATTTCCTGAAAATCGGTGAGGCTGCCACTGACTTTAATCACATTACCCC
>JAIUMT010000050.1 GCA_022565415.1 Balneolales bacterium
CTGGTTAACAGATAGGCCTTAAAATGATCATTTTCGTCGTGAATCCAAAGGTCGTCGGCACTCACATTGTCGTTCATCTCGACAATCTCCGGACGCATTCCATCCAAACGAATTCCATGCGTATTGCCTTTCCCGAACATCAGCGGCTTGCCATGCTCGAGATACAACGCCGATTCGGGCCGACTTACTTTGTCGGTGTACAAATCAAACGCCCCATCGTTGAAAACAATGCAATTCTGATAGATTTCGAGCAGCGAAGTGCCTTTGTGCTTCTCCGAACGCAAAATCATTTCGTTGAGGTGTTTCGGATCGCGGTCCATCGCCCGTGCAACGAATCCGGCATTTGCCCCCAACGCCAGCGAAAGCGGATTAAATGGCTCATCCAACGACCCTAGCGGAGTCGATTTGGTTACCGCACCGGGTTTTGATGTCGGAGAGTATTGACCCTTCGTAAGGCCATAAATTTCGTTGTTAAAAAGCAGGATGTTCACATCCACATTGCGCCGAAGCACATGAATGAGGTGATTTCCACCAATCGAAAGGCTGTCGCCATCACCGGTGATAATCCACACGCTCAAATCCGGTCGCGATAGTTTAAGTCCTGTCGCTACAGCCGGGGCACGACCATGAATTGTGTGCATCCCGTACGTATTCATGTAGTACGGAAACCGCGACGAACACCCGATTCCAGCCACAAATACAATATTTTCTTTCGGAATACCAAGCTCAGGCATTGCATTTTGAACCTGCTTGAGGATGGTATAATCGCCACAACCCGGACACCAGCGCACATCCTGGTCGCTTGAAAAATCTTTTCCGGTCAGTGGTTTTTGGTCTTTTGAAGTTACTTCCATGATAGTTGATGTCAAATCGTTAAAAATTCTTTAGCTGCCGGTTCAGTCCAACGCCACTTTAAAGGCGTTTTTGAGTTCCTCCACAGAGAAGGGGACGCCTCGAACCATATTATATCCTTTGGCATCTACGAAATACTGGTCACGCAACAGCTTAATGAGCTGACCATTATTAATCTCGGGCACCAATACCTTCTTGAATCCTTTCAGGAGGTCGCCAAGGTTACGCGGGAAGGGAGCAATATGGCGCAAGTGAACCTGCGATACATCGAATCCTTCTTGACGGCATTCGTAAACAGCTTGCTTGATGGAGCCAAATGTTCCACCCCAACCAATTACAAGCAAATCTCCGGTTTCGTTACCTTCTTCGACTTTCTGCAAGGGCAGCATATCGGCCACTTTGTTGCGCTTATTCTCACGCATGTGGGTCATGAAATGGTGGTTATCCGGATCGTATGAAATGTTTCCGGTCTCGTGCTGTTTCTCGATTCCACCAATGCGATGCTCGAGTCCTTTGGTGCCGGGAATCGCCCAGGGACGCGCCAGATTCTCGTTTCTCGTGTACGGTTTGAACGGTTCGTCGGCATCTTCGCGTGGTTTGGCGAAATCGACATTTATCGGAGCCAAGTCTTGCGGAGAGGGGTATCTCCACGGCTCCGCTCCGTTTGCAATATATCCATCCGACAAAAACATTACCGGAATCATGAATTCGGTTGCGATTTTGCACGCTTCGTAGATGGAATCGAAACAGTCGGCAGGGGACTGAGGTGCGACAACGACCACCGGACACTCTCCGGCGCGACCATAAACGGCCTGAAGTAAATCAGATTGCTCTGTTTTGGTTGGCATTCCGGTCGATGGTCCGGCCCGTTGCACGTTGATGATGACCAACGGCAATTCATAAATCGTGGCGAGCGCAATGGCTTCAGTTTTAAGGGCGATACCCGGACCCGAACTGCTGGTTACGGCAAGGCTACCTCCGAATGCGGCTCCGATGGCCGAAGTAATGGCGGCAATTTCGTCCTCCGCTTGGTAGGTCATCACGTTGAAATGTTTCATTCGCGACAATCCATGTAGAATATCGGAAGCCGGGGTGATGGGGTACGATCCGAAGAATAAAGGCAACCCGGAAGTTTTGGCAGCAGCGGTTAATCCGATTACAGCGGCCTCATTACCGGTAATATTGCGATACTTGCCGGGTTCAATTTTGGCCGGAGCAAGGGAGTATCGTTCGGTGAAAACCTCGGTCGCAGCGCCAAATGTGTATCCATCTTGAAGGGCTTTGATGTTCCCCTCAGCTATTTCTGGTTTTTTGCCAAACTTCTTGCGTAAAAATGTGATCGTCGGATCCAGCTCGCGGTTGTACAACCAGTACACAATGCCCAGAACGAACATGTTCTTGCATCGGTCGATATCTTTGACGGTGAGTCCCGAGTCGGTAAGACTCTCCCGGGTGAGTTTGGTTACATCCACCCGGATTACAGAAAACCCCTGCGTGGCAACATCTCCGAGCGGATCAGCTTCCGGACCAAACTTAGCCAGGTTTAAATCTTTCTTTCCAAATCCGTCGACGTTGGCGATAATTACGCCACCGGTTTTCAGATATTTAACGTTGGCTTTCAAAGCGGCCGCGTTCATCACGATAAGTACGTCGCACATATCACCAGGGGAGTGAATGGCTCGACTTCCGAAATGGATTTGAAATCCGGAAACGCCTGCTACTGTTCCTGCTGGGGCACGGATTTCGGCCGGAAAGTCGGGAAGGGTGCTCAAATCGTTGCCTGCAAGGGCAGTTGTATTGGTGAATTGCGATCCGGTAAGCTGCATGCCATCTCCGGAGTCGCCAGCAAATCTGATGGTTGCTGTTTCGCGAGTGACTTCTTTAATACTCATGAGGAGGTAAAACTAAAATAATATTCAAGTTATCGAGAGCAAAATTTGATGTTGCGATGTTAACCTAATGGAGCTGTTGAACCCCTTAATGTAACGTCACTTAATGAGAAAATTGCTGTTCTTTTTCAGAAAAATGATCCTAACACAAAACTGTAATTGATATAATGTCCTGTCTGCTAAAAGATACTTATCATACGCAATCGTAACAAATGGTTCGTGGAATCCATCATTTAGGAGATGAGCAAGCGCTACTCACAGTTGGTTTGCAGATGTGAAAGACAGATAGTACCGGGGGGGAAGATGGCAACCGTTAACAATACTGGGTTAAGTTATGCTAGAAGTGCAGTACAGATAGTTACACGTTCAATACTTGATGTGTTTGAAGTTGATGTGCTTCCACCTATATTTATAGGTATATATAATTATATGAATAAGCCAGAAATCGAAAACGAGATTATTAACGAATTTGCTCAGGCCTATGCCGTTCTTGGTCATAGCTCGCTTATGGGTAAAATCGTGGCATTGCTCATTATTTCTCAAGAGCCGATGTCGCTCGACCAAATTTCTGACAGACTAGAGATGAGCAAGGGACCGGTTTCGCAAATCGCACGCCGCCTCAAAGAACACAAACTCATTGAAAAAGTCTGGATTCCCGGCGACCGCAAAGATTACTACCGGGCAGTCGATGATATTTTCGGTCAGGCTTTCCTCAACTACATGAAATCCATGATGCACAACAGGCAAATTGCCGAAAAATTTCTGGATGTGTCTGATGGAAGCAAAGATCCCGACATGGTTCACCTGCATAACAGAATGATCGAAATGCAGGCTTTTTATATCATGATGAATCAATTTAACAACGATTTCCTGTCGAAATGGCGGGAAAAGCGCTTGCAACAAAAAACGTCTATTGACTAAGACCCCTTTTTTGGTTTATTTGTTTGGAAAGTTTCAAACGATTAAAATGACAGGAAGTGATTATGAAAAACAAGGTCGTTCTTATTACCGGAGGCGCCGCAGGTATTGGCAAAGCCACCGTAGATGCCTTTCTGGCTGAAGGTGCCACGGTCTGGATATGGGATGTCAACCCAGAAGCCATCGATTCGGCAGTGATATACTGGAAATCGGCCGGATTCGCTGTCCGTTCTGCCGTGGTAGATGTAACCGACTATACAGCTGTGGAAGCCGGCATCAAACACATTATAGATTCTGACAAAACGCTCGATGTTCTGGTAAACAATGCCGGCATAACCATGGACCGCTCCCTTCTCAAGATGGATCCTGCTACCTGGCAAAAGGTCATTGACGTAAACCTGACTGGTGTTTTCAACTGTTGCAGGGTAGCCGCCGAGGTTATGGTCGCTCAAAAATCGGGTGTTATCCTGAATGCAAGCTCGGTTGTCGGACTCTACGGAAATTTTGGTCAGACCAACTATGTAGCAACGAAAGCTGGCGTTATAGGCATGACAAAAACCATGGCCCGGGAATTGGGCAGAAAAGGAATTCGTGTAAACGCCGTCGCTCCCGGATTCATAGCCACCGAAATGGTTCAAAAAATGCCTCAGGAAGTAATCGACGGGATGATCAGTAAAACCCCGGCTGGCCGGATGGGAACACCTGAAGACATTGCCAATGCATATGTATTTTTGGCATCCGACAAAGCTTCTTTCATCACCGGAACTGTAATTAGCGTTGATGGAGGGATTACGATTTGAGTAAACCATTCGCAAAACGCAACGCCCGAATCGTCGCCACCGGACATTACGTCCCAGAAAGAGTGGTGCCGAACTCATACTTCAATGACATACTTGGTGAAGATGTAGATACTTGGTTGCAGGAAAATCTTACCATTCGCGAACGGCGCTGGATGACAGAAGATCAAACCACCAGCGATCTTTGTGTTTATGCACTTCTGGAAGCGCTTTCCCAGGCCGATATGTGTCCGGAAGAGATTGATTTACTGATTATCAGCACCGACACGCCCGATTTCATATCGCCATCAACGGCGTCGGTGGTTTGTCATAAAGCTGGACTCACAAATGCGGCTTCATTCGATTTAAACACCGCTTGCGCCGGATTTGTAACCGCACTGGAAACCGGAACGAACTACATCAAAGCCAACGAAGATTACACCAATGTGATGGTAATCGGGGCTTATGGCATGAGTCGGTTCTTGAATTTACACGACAAAAAGACCGTCACGTTATTCGCAGACGGCGCTGCTGCGGCCATTTTAACAGCCACAACCGACGAAAATGCCGGACATATTGCATCCAGCATCAAAACCCGCGGCGAATATCATGGCTATATGGGAATTTACGGAGGGGCTACGGCTCATCCGGCGAGCTGTGAGTTGGTAAACGAAAACGGACATCAGCTACAGTTCGTAAAAAAGTTTCCGAAAGAATTGAATCCGCAGATGTGGACAGAAATGATAACAGAAGTAGCCCAAAAAGGCGGTTTTTCTGTTGATGAAATTCAGAAGGCATTCATGACCCAAATTAACATCAACCAAATTTGGGAGACCATGGACAATCTGAAATTACCCCGAGAAACAGCCCCGACCATCATGTCGACCTACGGATACACCGGATCGGCAGCCATCGGCATGGCCCTGGATATTTCAAACCGATCTGGAGCGTTAAATAGAGGAGATGTTCTCGTGTTTATGGGTTCCGGTGGCGGACTAACATTCGCTTGTAACGCATTCAGGTGGTGAATCTATGCAGTTAGCAAATCCAAATATGGTGTTATTCGGATGGATACTTGTCGTGCTTTATGCCGCAGGCATCCTCTTTTTTGTAATTCGTGGTGCACGGAAAACAAAAAGTGTAGATGATTATGCCCTTGGTACAATTCTCTTCTCGCCGTATGCCGTCGGATTATCGCTCGCTGCATCCATCACTAGCGCAGCCACCTTTATTATAAATCCGGGTTTTGTTGCGTTATATGGCATCAGCGGAGTACTTTCCATGGCCATCGCCCTGCCATTTGCCGCACTCGTATCACTTGTAGTCCTTACCAAAGGCTTCCGCAAACACGGAATGAACGTAAAAGCATTGAGTATGGCTCAATGGATGGGAACCCGCTACGAAAGTCGGGGATACGGCATCTTCTTCGGATTTCTATCCATGTTGCTTATCACATTCATCGTGCTGATTGCCGTCGGACTTACCAAAGTGATCTCTAGCACCCTCAATCTGCCCGAATTATACACATTGATCGGAATTGTGGTATTCATTTTTGGCTATATGATGTACGGAGGGGCCAATTCCATGGTGTACACAAACACGATTCAGGCCATACTGATGCTGGTTGTGGCATTCATTTTACTTGGATCGGGATATGAGCATTTTTCAGCCGGTGTCCACGGATTTCTCGACAAACTCGCCGCCATCGATCCCAAACTGATTCAAACCACCAACGACGACAGCTTCCTGTTCCGAGACTATTTCGAAATCTTCATCGCCCAGTTCATCGTCGGAGTCGCGATTATTTGTCAGCCACACATTTTAACGAAGAGTCTGTTGTTGAAAAGCGATAAGGATGTCAATAAATACCTGGTAACGGGTATCATCGCGCAGATGATCTTTTTCCTGGTAGTTTTTGTCGGACTCTACGCGCGATTACGATTTCCGGACCTCACCCTTGCCGGCGTTCCAATTCCGATGGATGGTATCGTTTCCACCTATGTGGTTAGCGAATTTCCCGTTTTTGTGGCGTTGATTGTGGTAATGGGACTGATTTCAGCTGGGCTTTCCACCCTCGAAGGCCTCATTCAATCGCTATCGACCTCAATCACCAACGATATAATCAAGCCCCTGAGTGCCGGACGCATACATCTAACTGAGAACAACCGTTTCATAATTAATCGGGCTGTTATCGTCGTGATGGCGATCGTGACCATATTCATAAGTTGGGATCAGCTGGTGAATCCGAAGTTAAGTGTCGGAATATTCGCCCAGAATGGAGTTTATGCCTATTTCTCGGCAGCGTTTATGCCCATTCTGATGGGAATGTTTCTCAAAAATGTACCCAAGCAAGCCGCAATTGCCGCATCAGTAACAGCCGTAATCGTGCATTTTAGCATGTACTACGGACAGTTACCTGTGCCATTTACCTCAGCTGATGGTCAGAACCCGGGCGTTGCTGCAGCAATTGCCATTATCGCATCTGTAATCGCCGGACTCACCGTATTCTTCGCCAAACGCAAAAAGGAAGTAGTATGATGAATCATTCTGAAACAACGTTCATTACCGACTGGATTGGCCGTTGGGCGCTGTATGCCCCAAATAACGTGCTTCTTGAACTGGATGGAGGTCGGTCGTGGACCTACGCCCAGGCACATAACAGTGTCAATCAGCTGGCCAACATATTGCGTGACGAATACCACGTTAGCAAAGGCGATCGTGTGGCCATTTTGTCGCAAAACGAGCCGGAATACCTGTTTTTGTTCTTTGCGGTTCAGAAAATCGAGGCCGTTTTAGTACCCCTGAATTACCGCTTAGCGGTCCGGGAGCTACACTATGTACTGGATGACGCCCAGCCGTCACTATTTGTCTATCAGAAGCAGTATAGTCCTGTCGCAACTGACATTACCACCAGCGCCGGAATTAAATCAATCGTTTTCGAAGAACTTATTCAGCGGTTAGACGATACCCAAATTGTCACAGCGAAAGAATCCAAAGCCTCACCCGAAAATGTATGCATGATTTTGTACACCTCGGGCACTACAGGTCAGCCAAAAGGTGCGATGATAACCAACGGCATGTTGTTCTGGAACTCCATCAACACCGGACTCCGTCTGAACCTCACCCAACACGACACCACACTAGTCTTCGCCCCATTTTTTCACACAGGTGGGTGGAATGTACTCACCACACCATTCATTCACCGGGGCGGAAAGCTCATCATGATTCCGCGTTTTGATCCCGACCGGGTGCTTCGTTTGTGCGATGAACAGGGCGTCACGATCCTTTTCGGAGTGCCGACCATGATGGACATGATGTACCGATCGGAGTCTTTCTCCGGAGCGAAACTAGCGCACCTGCGTTACGCTGTGGTGGGAGGGGAACCGATGCCACTGGGTCTAATCGAAACCTGGCACAAAAAAGGAGTTCCGATTCGTCAAGGGTACGGACTCACCGAATTTGGTCCGAATGTGTTCTCTTTGAACGAAGAAGATGCCATCCGAAAGATTGGATCTATTGGCTTTCCCAATTTCTACATCGAAGCCCGCGTGGTGAGTGACGACGGCGCAGATGTTGGGGTTAACGAGCGGGGAGAGCTTATACTGAGGGGGCCTGTTTGCATGAAAGGATATTGGAATAATGCGGAGGCGACTCAAAACACCATCCGCGACGGATGGCTGTACACCGGCGATATCGTGCGCCGCGACGAGGAAGGCTATTTCTATGTAGTTGATCGAAAAAAAGACATGTTCATAAGTGGAGCCGAAAATTTATATCCCGCTGAAATCGAGCAGTACATCCGAACGCATAAATCGGTGCGTGAAGTGGCTGTAATAGGTGTTCCCGACGAAAAATGGGGAGAATCTGGCATGGCATTTGTAGTACTAAATAATGGAGAAAAATCAACCTCAGAAGAAATTATCAACTTTTGTACCGGAAACCTGGCGAAGTATAAAATCCCGAGGTATGTCCGATTTATCGAAGCCCTGCCCAAAAGTGACAGTGGTAAAATTCTTAAACGACAATTGCATGAGATGGTCTGATGCAGCTGTGCCCACAACTTACACAACCAACCAAACCAAAAGTAGAATACTATGAAAACTAAAATGATTTCCCTGGCCGTATTGGCTATGATGTTAATCGGATTCGGCTGCTCTTCAAGCAGTTCAGATGCCGATGTTGAAGTCGAAGCTATTGTTAGCTCCTGGCTTTCCACCGGCGATAATGTTGCTCCCGGATTGGCCGCAGCTCCGTTCAATACCGCCCGAATCGAGGCTGAGTTCCGAGAAAATCAGACCTACACTGTAGTATCAATCGACACAGATGGTGCTTCGGTAACCTTTACAGGAACCTATGTAGCCGGACCTGAAACCACAAGTGGAATTCGCTCTGTCGTGCTTTCGCAAAACGAACCAGTAGCTGTTACTGCAACAGGTATTTACCGGATTCAAGGCAACGAAATGACCTACGAAGTGATTCAAACGACACCTGCAATCGAAAACATCTCGGCTCCAACCGTTGAAGGTGGCTTCGGTAGCACTAAATTTGGCGATTTCGAACTTGGTCCAACTTGGGTTCAAACCTTTGTACGAGTTAACTAGGCTCGATTTAACCGATTTTACTCGGCTGTGAATGTGTGTCTTTACCTTTGGCAAGTTAAGTTGATCTACTGTGTAGTCCTTTCTTGCCAAAGGCTAGACATTGAATAATCAATGCCTGGTGACTGGCTGATTGATGTATAGTCAATGAACCAGCCATTCGCTTGCGAAGTAACGTTATGTCATTATAGAGCCATTATTTGGCGAATCAACGTTATCTCATTAACATGTCAATATCTGGTTTCTGCAAGGCACACAATTCTCAAATATATTTCAATTCGCTCACACTAACGAAGCAACTATGAACATCCGGCTTCTACTACCACTCTTGATTCTGGCCGTCTCCACTCCGGCGATAGCACAGTACACGCCACCCGACGGGCGACTTGTCGATCCGAAATCTCCCGAACTTCGATTCATCGGCTATTCGTTCACCCGCACCACATTATCCAACATTACCCCGACCAACGACGTGCTTCAGGGTCACGTAATTGGTCGGTTATTTGGCAGTAACTCCACCAACACCTTGGGTCGGGCCTCGTTCTACACCGAGCAACGTTTTGTGCCCATGTTCATTTACACCCCCGACATTCTCGACCGATATGCCACATTTCGGGGACTGTTCAAAATCGATTACACCTGGGGCGATCAGGCTTATGGAGTCGGAAATAACCGCGGAGGCGGACTCAGCGGAGGTCAGGTGAATTTGCAAACCCTCATGGCCAATGTCGACCTCCATCCGCCCGGAAAAAATTTCAACGTAGTAATCGGATTGCAACGAATTTTCGATAATGCCCGCGATCCCAACGTAAATACGCTCGATCTGGCTCAAACGACGGGTTACAAACTCTCGTATTGGGGCACGCAGGGCGTTGGAGTAACCACATTCTGGCGACCGTTGGCCACCACGCATGTTCGATTCGGCGCCTATCAGTTATGGGAAAATCTGATTTCTAACGACGACGACGTGGGATTATTCATGGTTGATGTGCTCACGCGTCCGGTTCCCAAGTTGGAACTCGGGTTCAACGCCTGGTACCTGCGCGATACCGCTTCGAACAGAGGCGGGGTTTCGGTGCTCGGACAAGGACTTACCAGTGCGCTATCCGAATACAATGGCGCTGTGAGAATTCGAATTCCAGGTCCGTCACAACGTTACAAAGCGAATGTGCTTTGGTTGGGATCCAATTTCAACTGGAACCGCGACTTTGTTGAAGGCTCGTGGGCTTTCGACGGATATGCCATCGCAAACCTCGGGACTATTGATCATGCCGGGGGCACCGAAACAGGTCGGGTTGCCGATATTGCCGGAGTTGCGGTCAACGCCTCGGTGCAGTACAAATATGGCATGACCAACCGCGACAAAATATGGTTCGAAGTGCTGCATTCAACGGGCGACGGGGACGGAGTCGAAGACGGAAAACTCAATTCTGTGATAACGGGCAACGTTTGGGGCTCACCTGTGGGAATTTACAGCTCGCACCGGGCCTTTTTGCTGTTTCCAGATCCGCAGGTGGTAAGCCGTTACTACTCGGCCGTGCACGATATCTCGAATATGGGACTTGGCGTAACCGGTGTATTTCTAAACGCACAGCGCGACCTCATTCCTAACCGATTCAGCGCCAAAATTGGCACCGCGGCTGCTTTAAGCACCTTTTCATTAGACGGAGGTGGAAATTTTGTCGGAGGGGAGGTAAATGCCGAACTAAAGTACAATCTCAAGGTATTTTTGACCGTCGGAGTGAGCGGAGCGTATGCTTTTATGGGTGATTTTTACGACGCCCCGAGAGCAACCACAGACGGAGTTAAACCAATTAACCCCTGGAGTACCTTTGTAACCCTAAGTTGGTTAATGTTTTAACCGGAGAATAACCATGAAATCAGATTTTAAAATGCAACGATTATCCGGACATATCTTTTTATTCGCATTCGTCCTTTTCGCAGCAAGTTGTGCAGGCGGATTTCGGTATGCCGATGCTCCACCGTTGGAATTTCAGGATTTTGACTACGGATTTCCTGTGAAGGTATCGGGCGGAGATCCACAAATCGCCTACATCGACGCAGGATCGGGAGATCAAACCATTATTCTCGTCCACGGACTTGCCTCGAACGCCGGATTCTGGCGCTATAACATCGCCGAACTCGCCAAAGAATATCGTGTAATTGCCGTCGACTTACCCGGATACGGTCGCTCCTCAAAAGGAGATTATCCATACGGGATGTCATTCTATGCCGACGAACTCCTCAATTTGATGGATGAACTCGCCCTGGATAAAGCAATTTTGGCCGGACACTCCATGGGCGGACAAATATCCATCATTTTCGCACTCAACAATCCGGAACGGTTGGATGCCCTCGTCCTTGCCGCTCAAGCTGGTATTGAGCCTTTTGATCGAGGAGCAGGCGATTGGTTGAGCAGCGTAATTACAATAGATGGCGTGATGAATACTCCGGAAGATGCCATTCGACGCAATTTATCTGGTAATTTCTATCGGTTTAACAGCAAGTGGGAGTGGATGGTCGAAGAGCGTGTACGAATGGCCAAATCACAAGACATGCGTGAATTCGCATATGCGGTTACACGTAGTGTCGACGGAATGCTCAACGAGCCAACTACTAGTCAATTATCGGGGATTTCAGTGCCCACGTTGATCGTGCACGGAAAATACGACGGACTCATTCCGAATCCGTATTTAAATCCGGGTCGGTCGGCAGATGTTTTCAGGGCCGGTCATGAGGAAATACAAGGCAGCAAGTTGGTGGAACTGGATAAAGCCGGACACATGCTCATGATTGAACAACCCGAAGCATTCAACCGGGCTATTCGGGAGTTTCTGATCGGCTTGTGAATTAACGAAAGGGTGTGTACCATAATGGTTTGAATCAAGCATGGTCTGTACCAACAATCGGCTTGAACCGTGCGTGGTTTGCATCATGATTTATCAAGCTTGCAGCATTAATATTGCGCACTGCCAAAAAGCCTTTAAAGCTTCTTTTGACCGAAAGCAATACATTGCATAGTAAAGTACAAACCCTTTCCTTAATTATAGTCGTTGCCAAATGGAATCCATCAGTGCTTTTGAAATAATAAAAATTGGAATAGGTCCATCCAGCTCGCATACGATGGGTCCGTGGTGTGCAGCCCAACGATTCCTGGATCACGTCCAAACGAAGACGTCGCTTGAAGATGTGGTTTCGGTTTCGGCAACGCTGTACGGATCTTTAGCCAAAACCGGATATGGTCACGGAACGGATGTCGCTATTCTGATGGGGCTTTCTGGCGAGGATTTTTCCCAAATCGACACCACGACTATTCCCGAAAAAGTGGCTCAGATCAAAGAATCTGGCAGGCTGATGCTGGCCGGTAAGCGTTCTATCGCATTTAATTACGATTCCCAGGTCATCTTTGAATTTGGGATTTCGTTGGAATTTCATCCGAACGGCATGCGTTTTCAGGCTAACTTAGCAAACGGATCCGAAATCACAATAAACTACTTTTCCATTGGCGGCGGATTCGTAGTTCGGGAAGGACAAGACGACGAAGAAATCCGAAATGATTCGAAAATCACGCCGTATCCGTGCCATTCGGCCAAAGATATCGTCGCCGCGTGCAAGAAACTCAATCTGAGGGTTTCCGAACTGGTCTTTTTGAACGAACAAACCTGGCGCTCTGCCGAGGAAATCCGTTCGCACAGCTTGTACATCTGGAATGAAATGAAAGCCTGTATGTATCGCGGTGTGACCCGAAAAGGCGTGCTTCCGGGCACGTTAAATGTGCGTCGGCGGGCATACGAATTGTCAAAAAAACGACTTCAGGGTCAGAAATTCTCCACGGTCGATGAGTGGGTTGAGGCCATTAAAGCCGGACCGAGGGATTTCAACACGGTGAACAAATGGGTAAGCATTTTTGCCCTGGCGGTTAACGAAGAAAATGCCTCATTCGGGCGCATCGTTACCGCTCCGACAAACGGTGCTTCTGGAGTTTTGCCCGCAGTGTTGATGTATGCCTGGTGCTTTGTGCCCCATTTCGACGAAGATAGCGTGATGGACTTTCTTCTTACCGCGGGAGAAATCGGAACACTTTACAAAAAAGGAGCCACTATTTCGGCAGCGATGGGCGGATGTCAGGCCGAAATCGGAGTCTCGTCGTCGATGGCCGCCGCTGCGCTCACTGAAGTGCTCGGCGGAACCAAGGAACAGGTGATGCAGGCCGCTGAAATTGCCATGGAACACCATCTTGGCATGACGTGCGACCCCATCGGCGGACTCGTGCAAATTCCATGCATCGAACGCAACACCATGGGGGCTATTAAAGCCATAACAGCCAGTAATATAGCCCTCGACGACGATCCCGCCGGGGCACGTGTTACCCTCGATGATGTCATCAAAACGATGTGGCAAACCGCCCAGGATATGAACACGAAATACAAGGAAACCTCAGAGGGCGGACTGGCCATGGTTCCTGTAAATGTCGCAGAATGTTGATATGAATACTCGCCTCGCCAACGCCGGAATCCGAAAGGAATTCATACAAACGAAACGCCTCAAAACAGCGTGTTTAATCGCCGGAAACCCCGAAAATATTCCAGTTATCTTAATTCACGGGAACACCAGTAATTCGATTTTCTGGGCTCCCCTGATGGAGTTTTTGGCCCAAAAATACTATGTGATTGCCCCGGACCTTGCCTCTTTCGGCGATACCGAATTCAGACCTATTAGTGCAGCTACCGGAGTGCAAGATTGGTCGGATGATATCATTGCCCTGGCCGACCAGCTTTTACTACCCAATATCTCCATTATGACGCATTCAATGGGAGGAATTATTGGATGGGATTTATTACGAAGATATAGTCAGCGCGTTGATTGGATGGTGCAAATCGCCCCGGGATCACCATTCGGATTCGGCGGGACCAAAGATGCCATCGGAACGCGTACTTGGTCCGATTTTGCCGGATCCGGGGCCGGACTCGTAAATAAAGAACTCATCAAAGCGATTCAACAGAATTCCTCAGATATGAGTTTTGGCGTTGCATCACCGCGAAGTCTGCTCAAAAAAGTCATCCTACGTGAAAAGAATCCAACCTCATGGGAGGATGAGCTGGTTGATGGTATGCTCAAAACCCGTGTGGGCACAGATGCCTGGCCAGGAGAAATTCAGTCATCGCATAATTGGCCGGGATTTTCGCCGGGCTCAATGGGTGTGGTTAACGCGCTGTCACCAAAGAATTTATCGCATTTGCAACCAGCTCTTCATAGCAAGTTTTGGAATGAAAGCGACCACTCTTCGTCGTTACCGCATGTGACCTGGATTCGGGGCGAGTACGATGTTCTGGTGTCGGATGCTTCTGTGGCGGATGTTGCCTCGCAGGGTGACGTGGGCGCCGTAGAGGGGTATCCCGGGAAGACGGTTTTCCCGCCACAACCCATGATTCAGCAAATCCGAGCCTATTTAAACAGCTATGCTGCATTCGGAGGATCATTTACCGAACATGTTGTGCCCGAAACCGGTCATTCCCCCCACATCGAGAAACCCGA
>JAIUMT010000051.1 GCA_022565415.1 Balneolales bacterium
AGAAAATTCGGTTCTCTGAAGTGGTTGTCGGGCAATGCACCTTCCTCAACTAGAGTATAGAAAACCGGGTCATGGCCAGTAGCTTCAAATACGCGAGCCAATGCATGTTCCAAAGAGTCGCCTCGAACCAACATAGATTCATTATCTGCATTTACCCTGTAAGACCGAACTTTTCCATCGGTGTCGAAAGTAACTGAACTTAAGCCGAATTCCGAAAAGAGTGTTTCATCGCTGATGATGGCTGTTATTTGATCATAGTCTCTTAAATACATCACAGACCAGCCGTTAAGTGGCACGCCAGACTGGTTTAAAGACGACGGATTAAGCGTCTGAGATTTCCCCAATGAGTCGAGTAAGTCGGTGTATAGATACGTTCGCTGAATTCGTCGGGTAAGAGGCTTGTACCCGGCTGGTTCTTCTAGCCCCAGCATATGCATAACTTCTGAGGCACGCTCATTAACAGCAAAACGGTTCATTTCGACGGGAGAGGTAGCCTGCAAGTCGATCATCGATCTAAATGCAACAAAGATAATTAGCCCAAGAAATCCTAAGTAAACAATAATATATACGGAGCGTAACGACACAATGCCTTTGGTCTGGTTTTAAACTAATCTAAGTTACTCACAATACAGATATCTGTACGCATCAATTCGGTCTAAGTTGTGAAAAAAACACCAATCAAACCATTAGAATGCACATCATAACATCTGCGTCAGACCAACAAGAACCGTATATTTAGCAGATTGCATTCAGTATATTCATAAAGCTTCAAACTCGTATTTTCATGTTCCGTCCTTTACTTCTCGGTATAGTTTACCTGATTGCGCTTCATAGTGTAGCAGTTGGTCAGACTCTAAGTACTTCCGACACATCCCGCCTTCTTGCAAACCCTCAGCGGGCAGCTCACACGTTTGTTCACTGGCAAATGGCAGGTCATGAGCGATTCGACCTGGCTGCAGTTACCATGAAGGCCGACCCCTCTCTTACTGAAGCCGAACGTATCGATCGTGCCCGGCAATTATTAAAAGTTTTGGATTCACGCGGATTGTTCATCGATTTCGACAGAATCCCCACAAATCCAGCTTACGAAGATACCCTGTCCGGATTGCATCAGTACATTATGTTCAACAGTTTGCCCGAAATCTACCTCGAACGGCAAGACTCACTTTGGATGTTTTCCAGGGCATCTGTCGATGCAATTCCCGCTATTTACCGCAGTACATTTTCGGTTTTTGTTGATGTTGTGCTGGATAACTTGCCCGAAAACATGCACAAACAATGGCTCGGTCTACAAATCTGGCAGTATTTAGCGCTCTTCATATGGATATTAATTGGTCTGGTGTTGAGAAAGTTATTCGAATACTTTCTGGAAGTTTATGTGCACAAACTCACCCAAAAAACGGAAACCAAGTGGGATGATTTTCTTGTAAAGGCAGCAAAAAAACCAGCCAGTTTTATACTGATGCTGTTCTTTTTCAAAGTATCCTACTCTAATCTGATGTTGTCGGTGAATGTCAACTTCTACATGAACTGGTTTCTTGACATTGCTCTGAGTTTCTCATTTGTATGGCTATTCTACGGATTGGTAAATGTAATTACTGGTCTTTTGGCAGCAATTACTGCAAAAACGGAGAGTAAATTAGACGAGCAACTTGTTCCTTTACTTGGCAAAACCCTTAAAGTATTTGTTATTGTAGTCGGATCATTATTCATCGTTCAAAACAGCGGGTACAACGTAGCGTCTGTCCTTGCCGGACTTGGAATTGGTGGTCTGGCCGTTGCCCTGGCTGCCCGTGATACGCTGGCCAACTTTTTCGGATCAGTTACCATCTTTTTAGACAAGCCATTTCAAATCGGCCACTGGATTAACATTAACGGTCAAGAAGGTATTGTTGAGGAAGTTGGGTTTCGCACCACCCGTATCCGAACATTCTACAACTCCGTTATCAGTGTTCCGAACTCGATTATGGCCAGTACGGCGGTAGATAACCTCGGTTTGCGAGAATATCGCCGAATTATGACTACAGTAAATCTAACCTACAGTACGCCTCCTGAACAACTTGAAGCTTTTGTTGAGGCCGTAAAAGGTTTGGCACGGGCGAATCCGCGTATGAGGCAAGATTTAATGGAAGTTCAGTTCAATCAATTCGGAGCCCATTCACTTGACGTACTGATTTATGTGTTTGTCAAGGTTCCAACCTGGCACGATGAGTTGCAGGAACGACATACTTTCTTCATGGAAATTTTGAGGGTGGCCAAAGAGGTTGGCGTCGAATTTGCATACCCAACCCAAACATTGCACATCGACAGTTTCTACAAAGATGCGCCGCGTCAAGTTGGCAAAAAACTAAGCGAAGAAGAGCTGGCTAGTTCGGTGTGGTCGTTTGGTCCGGATGGAGATGCTTCCAAGCGTGGTGGACCCCGACTCAAAAAGGACGGAAAAGTAATCGACTTCTAAGAATTGAGAAAAATCTCAGAGATTCTGGTAATTAAACCAAAATCTCTGAGATCGAATTCTTAGCAGAATGCGTTGAAAATCATTTTCAGATCTTCGGCAACTTCTTGTGCAGTTCGGCCTTCAACACGATGACGAGGAATCATCGCTTTGATTTCGCCATCTTTAAAGAAAGCGAAAGAAGGTGATGATGGAGGGAATTCAGAAAAATACCCACGGGCACACTCGGTAGCTTCGCGATCTTGTCCGGCGAAAACCGTATACATCACGTTGGGTTGTTTTTCGTTTTCGAGGGCGATTTTCACACCGGGACGAGCGTTTCCAGCCGCGCAACCGCAAACTGAGTTAATTACGAGTAGCATAGTACCCTCTTTTTTCTCGCCTAAAACAGCATCGACGTCTTCGGGCGTGCGTAATTCTTTAACACCGAGATCGGTCAGCTCGGTACGCATCCAGGAAGTATCAGGACCGATTCCAAATCCAAATTGCATAGTATTGCTGGTATTAATTTATGTTCACTTTATCAGATAGCGTAATATACGTAATTTGATGTATCAATATGACACCATAAAAACAGTGTCACTTCTCAAGTTATACTCCCATTTAACCAAGTTTCATGCACAATCCGTTCAGAATAACACTTTTCCTTCTGCTTATCGCATCGATTACCATTAACTGCGCCAGGACGCGGGCTGTTAGTAGTACGTTTGCACCAACTCCTATCACTGTAGATGGATCAATCACAGACTGGCCTCGCGACCGGATGCAGATTGAGAATAATCCAGAGTACGACATGTATTTCGCGAATGATGAGGAATTTTTATACCTGTATGTGATTGTGAAAAGCACTCAAATACATGCCGACATCGAAGAATTCGGATTAAATCTATACTTCGACACCGATAAAAGATTTCGTCGCTCGTTCGGTATTATTTACCCCATCGGAATTTTGAATGGAATCAGTAACATTCCTGGTGCACGACAAGAGTATTTGCAAAATCCGGGTTGGGCCAATTTCAGTGAAAATCAGCAGATAATTGCTGCACTCCAAAACGAAATGCCAAATCGGGTAATGCTGATTCAACGAAATTCGAGCAGAGACCCTATGCGTCCGGCACCAGTAAACATGGAAGCGTTGAGAGCGCAGGATTTACACCTGAAGATGGACGAAGAAAGTCGCTTGCTTAACATTGAAATGAAAATCCCCCTTCGTAGTACCAGAGCAAGACAGTTTGCCATTGATGTAGAGGATGGGAACCCCATTTACGTAGGTTTTGAGGTACAACCACCTTCAATCGATGAAATTTTGGGAGAAGACCAAAACATCAACTCTCGTGACTCCCAAACTGCGGCCACACGAAGACAACAAAATGCCAGTCAGTTCGCCAGAATGCAGTTGCGCGGTGAATTTTCGCGTTGGGTAAAGGTTGAATTGGCAAAACCATAGATCTGTAGCCGGAAGAAGGTTCAAAAAAACGTGATAATTCTATGTTATCTATTCAAAAAAGCTGCGTTTGGAACAACCCCATGGAAGGCCATGCGAAATGTACGTTATCTCGACCTTTCAACACATCTCACTCAAAATAAAAAGGCCCTCTCATTTCTGAGACGGCCTTTTCTTAAAAACAACTCACTGCCTGGCAGCGGAGTTAATTTGATGATTAAGTATTACTTAGCAGCATCAAATCTTTCGGCAACTTTACTCCAGTCAACTACATTCCAGAAAGCACTGACGTAGTCTGGACGTCGGTTTTGGTAATTCAGGTAGTATGCATGCTCCCAAACATCAAGTCCGAGAACAGGAACTTTCCCATCCATCAACGGGCTGTCCTGATTTGGCGTAGAAGTAACTTCAAGCTTTCCGTTAGCCACAACGAGCCAAGCCCAGCCAGAACCGAAACGTGTAGCAGCCGCATTAGCAAACTTTTCCTTGAATGCATCAAAGCTTCCAAATGCGCTGTCGATAGCTTTAGCTAACTCACCAGTTGGACTACCACCGGCGTTTGGCCCAATAACTGTCCAGAAAAGGCTATGGTTTGCATGTCCGCCGCCGTTGTTAATTACAGCTTGCTTCTTGTCAGCCGGCACCTTGTCGATGTTCCTCATCAGATCATCAATAGAATGCTCCAATAAATCGTTGCCCTCAAGAGCATCATTTACTTTGGTGATGTAAGCCTGGTGGTGCTTCGAGTGGTGGATTTCCATCGTTTTCGCATCGATATGTGGTTCAAGCGCATCATATGCGTACGGTAATTTAGGTAATGTGTAAGCCATTAATTTTATCCTTTTCGTGTTGTGATTTAATATTATCTAAAAACGTGTCTAAACGGTCTTAAACCTTTGATTGTCATCTCAATATAACAAATGAAAGACACTAGTTGAAGTATAAGTATATGTTTAGACTTACATTTTTCACGGTCTTACCTTGTTTAACGAATTGTTTAACCAAATAATTTCAAAGAAATCGTGCCACGAATCCCCTATCTTTAGGGGAAGAAATATTCTGCTTATTTTTAAATAACGACCTCATTTTATCTCTATGAAATTCGATTACGACCTGATTATTCTGGGTAGTGGCCCAGCTGGCTTTTCCGCATCTATGCAAGCAAGTAAATTCGACAAGAAAGTATTAATGGTTGAGGCAAACGAAAACCATTTGGGCGGGTCGTGGATTAACGCAGGTACCGTTCCTAGTAAAGCTCTGCGCGAGGCAGCTTCCAACATACACAAGTTTACCCGTCAATTTGGCAATGTAAACAATCAAAAGCCGTTCGAACTATTTCAAATGGCTGATTTACTTCGCCTCAAAGAACAGGTAATCGAGTACGAAAACAGCGAAATCAAACGAAATCTTGTTAAGAATGAGATTACTACCTTGCGCGGATATGGTCGCCTTGTCGACCCGCATACCGTTGAGGTACTCGATCCCATTGAGACGAAACGTACGTTCACTGCTCAGAACATCCTGATTTCAACCGGAAGTACAGCGAAGCAGCCATCAAATTTCACGGTCGACCACAAAACCGTGCTGGATATAACTTCCATTCTTACTATGGAATACATTCCACGTCGATTGGTAATTGTTGGAGCTGGAGTTCAAGCAATTGAATATGCTACCATTTTTGCTTCATTAGGCACAAAAATCACGTTACTGAATCCACTCGACGATTATTTTACATTCCTGGATCATGAAGTTCGTGCACTTTTGGACGATGCCATGAAGAGCTTCCGGATTACGATATTCCACAATGCAAAAGTCGATAAAGTTGGCAAGAATGAGCTAAGAAACTGCACAGAGGTCCATTTCACTGTCGATGGTGTTGAGAATCGCGTTATTGAAACCGAACAAGTATTACATTTCGGTGGACGAACACCAAACACTGATAAAATCGGTCTCGATAAAGTAGGAATCAAAACACTCGAAGATGGCCATATTGCCGTTAACGAGGGATATCAAACCGAAATTAAATCCATTTTTGCAGCAGGCGATGTGGTTGGCTATCCGGAGTTGGCATCAGCTTCTTTCTCTCAGGGCCGCCTTGCAGCGTGCAACATGTTTAATATTCCAGCGGCTGAACTCAGCACCACTATGCCCTTCAGCATTTATTCAATTCCGGAAATGTCGAGCGTCGGCTTGACAGAATTAGAAGCGAAAGATGCTGGTTATGATGTGACTGTGGGTCGTGCGTACTTCGAAAACCTTACCAAAGCGACGATTAGTAATAATCACCGTGGAATTTTAAAGCTTGTTTTTGAAACCGGAACTTTCCGACTACTCGGAGTTCACTGCATCGGCGAAGGAGCTTGCGAAATCATTCATATTGGTCAGGCAGTTATCTCTTTCAAAGGCGACATCCGTTATTTCATTAGCAATATGATGAATTATCCGACGTATGCTGAGGCTTACCGAATTGCTGCTTTTAACGGCGTGAACCGCGTGTTTAAAGCGGGTGTGAAGTATCGCAATATCTTGTCGGATAAAAAAGACTAGGTATTACTGGATTGCTGCAATGAAGGGTACTGTGTTTAATAAAAAGTACCCTTTTGTTTCGACGTTCGGCACATCCCAATGGAGTCTATACAAAGTCTTGTTTCAACGCTTGGAACGAAGCTAGCTTACACTTCGATGATTATAACATAAAAAAGGCCCTCACACATCGTGCAGGGCCTTTTTTATGCAATAGATTTGGCTTTGTTTCTTGTCGTCACATTGTGACTAGATCCTAGCTATGGAACAAAATTGCGAAAATTTGAGCTTAATCCCATTATTCCAAGCATAACACTTGAAATAAAATCTGAGCTCTTAGCTTTTACCGAATTTGATTCCAGGCTTGAGTTGAATATGCAATTCATCGAGCTGACGCACATCAACCACATCCGGACAATTATCCATCGTACTTTGCGCACGTTGGTTTTTCGGGAATGCGATTACATCACGCAAACTACGCGAACCGGTTAAAAGCATCACAATGCGATCGAGTCCGAAGGCGAGTCCACCGTGTGGCGGCGCACCATATCGGAATGCATCCAACAAGAATCCGAATTTTTCGCGGGCTTCTTCTTCGCCAATTCCGAGGAGTGCGAACATGCGTTCCTGTAATTTACGGTCGTGAATACGAATCGACCCACCTCCGATTTCGTTTCCATTCATGACCATGTCGTAGGCCCGGGAGCGAACCTTGCCCGGATCAGTTTCCATCAGGTGAAGATCTTCGGGAATTGGTGATGTGAACGGATGGTGCATAGCCATGTAACGTCCGGATTCCGGATCGTACTCGAGCAACGGAAACTCCGTTACCCAAAGCAAGGCGTTTTTGGAAGTATCGATCAACTCGTACTCCTGACCCATAATGAGGCGCAACTGACCGAGATGTCCGTAAACATCCTTTTTCGGACCGGCAAGCACGATAATGAGATCGCCCTTGTCGCAACCGGCTTTCTCAACCATTTTGAGCGTGGTGTCTTCGCTAACAAACTTCCCAACACTCGAATACACTTCGTCTTCGTTGTTTTTGATGTAAATCAGTCCGTTAGCACCGATTTCATCTTTAGCGCGTTTGGTAAGACGATCCATAATACCGCGACCCAAGTGGCCATGACCCGGAACGTTGAATCCGATTACCACCCCACCATCTTCGACGGTTTTGGCAAAAACACGAAACTCTGATTCGGCAACGATTTCCGAAAAATCAACAAATTCGAGTCCGAATCGGAGATCTGGCTTATCGGAACCGTACTTCGTAATCGCATCCTGGTAGGTCATTCGCGGAATCGGGGTCGGAAGTTCGTATCCAGAAGCGTCCTGAAGCACATTCTTCATCATTCCCTCGGCCATTTCGTAAATGGCTTCTTCATCAACAAACGACATTTCCACGTCAATTTGAGTGAATTCAGGCTGACGATCGGCGCGTAAATCTTCATCGCGGAAACACTTCACAATTTGGAAGTAGCGATCCATTCCCGAAACCATCAAAATCTGCTTGTATGTCTGCGGACTCTGAGGCAACGCATAAAAAGAACCCGGATTAACCCGACTCGGAACCAAATAATCGCGCGCACCCTCAGGAGTAGAACGCATCAAAACAGGAGTTTCCACTTCGGCGAAATCATGCTTGTAGAAATAATTTCGCACAATTTGGGCAACTTTCGAACGCAACATCAGATTGTGCTGCATTTTCGGGCGGCGTAAATCGAGGTAGCGGTATTTCAGGCGAACATCTTCATTCGTTTTGATGTCGTCTTCGATTTCGAAAGGTGGCGTGTCGGCAGTCGAGTAAATGAGCAACTTGTGCACGTGAACTTCTACCTGACCCGTAACCAATTTCGGATTCACATTGGTCTCATCGCGCTCGTGAACGAGTCCTTCAATTCCAATAACATACTCTGAACGAAGTGAATCGGCTAATTCATGAGCCTCGGCATTATCCTGCGGAGAAAAAACCACCTGGGTAAATCCATATCGGTCGCGCAAATCGATGAAAATGACTCCACCTAAATCACGACGAGTATCCACCCATCCGTTCAAAATTACGGTTTTTCCGGCATCTGCCTTCTGTAGTTCCCCACAAGTATGGGTTCTTTTTAAAAACATGTTATCTTAAAATCTGACGTTAATCGGTTGCAAAACAGTCACCCCTAACAGGTGCTGAAACGTAATCATCCCTTACATAAAAAGACTTCCAAAATACATAAAGTTTTTACCAAACTCCGCATTTTCGCCTGTTAAATTCATCAGTAACAACAAGACGGCGCAAAATCTTATAATTTTGAGTGAAAACACTATATTGATGCAGGTTATTGGATAATGCTGAGCTAACAACTCGTAATTCCCATGACCATTAACCCACCGTTCCTGAAAACGATACGTTATGAGCGTTACCACCACGCTGGCAGAAGTACTCCGAAATGAGACGATTTACAACGAGATTTTTCGTAAAAATCCATCGATAAAGATGTTGGTTGATGCAATTTCAGGCGAAATAATTGATGTAAATAATGCCTCGCTCGACTATTACGGTTATTCTTATTCAGAATTTTGCAATCTGAACATCCTGGATATCAACAGTATTGATGCCGATGAGTATCAAAAAAGGAAGGATGAAATTCGTCGCGATGGTGTGGGACGTTACAGGTGCCGACATGAACTGGCTGATGGAGAATTGCGCAAAGTTGAGGTGTACACCGCGTTAATTAACCTTCACGGAACCGATCTTTTCTATTCCATTATTACAGATATCAGCGATCAGGTCGATGCCGAGGAAAAATTAAAATTCGGTGAACAGTTGTTTAATCAGTTCATGACGAAAACGCCGGTAACACTGGCCATGCTCGATAACGACATGAATTACCTGCTTACTAGTGAGCGCTGGATTCAAGATATCGCATCGGGCGAAACGGAAATCATTGGGCGAAATCACTACGATGTGATAAAAAATCAGCCTCCTCACTGGGTCGACGCCTACCAACGTGGTCTTAAAGGTCATAGCGAGAAATTCGAACAAGATATTCTTATTCGTCCGAGTGGTAAACTCGACTGGATTCGCTGGGAAGTCTCGCCCTGGTACACATCAGACCATAAAATCGGGGGGATTATTCTTTTCGTGGAGATGATTACCCAACGAAAGAAAGTGGATGAAATTAGTAATCGCCTCATTGAGCAGCGCTCGCGGATGGCGGCTAAAGTGGAAACTATTGAGGAGGAGCGCCGCAATATTGCCCGGGAGTTGCACGACGGACTTGGTCAGCTCTTAACCGCTGCCCACCTCAATCTGGATCTGGTTGAGCAAAACCTGGAAAGCAATCCCGACAAGATTAAAGAAGATCTACGTCGGGTGAAAGCGCTCATCACCACCACCATACAAGAAGTACGGAACATCTCGCAGAATTTACGTCCGGCCGTTCTGGATGATTTCGGCCTTGTGCCAGCGATTCGGAACTTGTGCGATGATTTCAGAAGAACCGGATCACTAAACGTGCAATTTTCCGAATACGAGATGAAAGAGCATTATAGTCCGGCCATTGAGATTGTGGTTTTCCGCGTGTGCCAAGAAGCACTTAACAATATCGTTCGTCATGCGGAGGCATCCGAAGCGAGCATCGATATTTACAACCGAGAATCTCACATTCTAATTGTGATTCAGGATAATGGCCAGGGATTCGATCTGGCGAAAATATCCCAATCCAAAACCGGTACCGGACTCATGAACATCAAAGAACGAGCCGAACTATTAGGGGGAAGCGTGCAAATTGAGTCGCAGATTAATAATGGAACCGAAATTATTATCGAAATCCCCCTCAAACAGAATGAACAATCGCAACCTTTCGAGCAGTAGATATGGATAAAATTCGAGTATTAGTAGCAGACGATCACGACATTGTGAGATATGGAATTTGTTCCGTTTTGCAATCTTCGCAGGATGTGGAAGTAATTGGGGAGGCAGCCACTGGCAAACAGGCGGTAAGTATGTACGAAACGCATCTTCCGGATGTGGTTCTGCTGGATATTTCCATGCCCGACATGAATGGAATTGAAACCACACGAACCATCGTTAAGAAATTCCCGGCTGCCCGAATTTTGATTTTGACAATGCATTTGAACGAAGAATATCTGAATCAGGTGATTAACGCCGGAGCGCTGGGCTATTTGCTGAAGAATGCCGATATCGACGAGATGTTAAGTGGCATTCGCATGGTAGCCAAGGGAAAACAGGTGTTTAGCGGGGAAATTGCCCGCCTCATGACCGAGAAATACATACGATCTGCTCAGGATGGGTATGATGGAAAAGTGATGAATGTGCCGAGGCTAACCCGTCGCGAAAAAGAGATTCTTCAAAAAATAGCTGAGGGGAAGACAAGTCAGGAAATTGCGGAGGTTTTATTTATTAGTCCACGTACGGTAGACACCCATCGCGCCAACTTAATCCAGAAATTAGGTGTGAAAAATTCGGCTGGGCTCGTTCGCTATGCTATTGAAAGAAATCTACTTAGTGACGTTGAATAGTCCGGATATCCCTATTTATACGTAAATTTTCCATACGTATAAATACGTAGAAAGATTACGAAATTCCCCTGATTGTGCAGGACGGATTATACCCTTAACATTGTATCAGCAAATGGGGTAATAGCCGTCTGTAGATGATAAACAGGCGTTCCTTCTCTGAACGGGAGGAACGCCTTTTTTTATGCCCATCTTTCAAGGGGGGAAACCATCCGTTATCCCTATCTATTCAGCAGATTACGACATTCTGCTTTTTTAACAAACGCACTATTTAATACTTGTTACCCTTAGAATAGTGATATTGTTCCGCAAAATGGCCAAAAATAAAAAAGCCCGATACCTGACTAATCAGATACCGGGCTTTAGCGTAGCGTGGGGCGGGATCGAACCGCCGACCTCCGGGTTATGAATCCGACGCTCTAACCACCTGAGCTACCACGCCGTTTTTCCCAAGACTTTAAATATAAGAACATTTCCATTCGAAATAAACGCCAAATTTACACTTTTTTCTCCCTCAATAAGCAGTTCCATACAAAATGTTGTATTTTCAACATCGAAATACAAGAACATCTTCACGAAGTAATCGAAATAGAATCAGCTATGGCAAAAAACATCACGACACAGGAAAAAGACTATTCTCAGTGGTATCTCGATATTATTAAAGAGGCAAAATTAGCCCAACACTCGCCGGTACGCGGCTGTATGGTCATCCGACCGAACGGATTTGCACTCTGGGAAAATATGAGAGATGAACTGGATCGTATGTTTAAGGAAACTGGTCACGAAAACGCCTATTTCCCGCTTTTTATTCCTAAGTCGTTTTTGTCGAAGGAAGCCCAGCATGTTGAGGGTTTTGCCAAAGAATGCGCCGTTATAACGCATAGTCGACTGATTAACTCTGAAAATGGTGTCGACGTTGACCCAACTTCTAAGCTGGAAGAGGAACTTATTGTTCGTCCGACTTCGGAAACGATAATCTGGGACACCTACCGCGACTGGATTCAATCATACCGCGACCTCCCGATTCTAATTAACCAATGGGCGAATGTGGTTCGATGGGAAATGAGAACCCGATTATTCTTGCGAACGATGGAGTTTTTGTGGCAGGAAGGTCATACCGCCCACGCAACCCAGGTTGAAGCCGAAGAAGAAACCCGCAAAATGCTCGAGGTTTACAAGACATTCGCGCAAGATTTCATGGCTATGCCCGTGGTTACCGGAGTCAAAACGGCATCGGAGCGTTTTGCCGGAGCCATCGACACCTATTGTATCGAAGCATTGATGCAAGACGGAAAAGCATTGCAGGCCGGAACTTCGCACTTTTTGGGTCAGAATTTCGCCAAAGCGTTTAATGTCACATTCCAGGACTCTGACGGTCAGGTGAAGTACGTTTGGGCAAGTAGCTGGGGAGTTTCCACCAGGCTCATTGGGGGCCTCATCATGACCCACTCTGACGATCATGGATTGGTGTTGCCACCGCGTTTAGCTCCGACTCAGGTTGTTATTGTGCCCATCTGGAAAAACGAAATTGAGCGAACTACGGTGCTTAGCTATATCGCCTCCATCCGTAAAGAGCTAACTGATGCCGGCGTTCGGGTGAAATTGGATGATCGCGACAACTTTAAGCCAGGTTGGAAATTTACGCAGTACGAGGTTGAGGGAGTTCCTTTGCGAATTGCGGTTGGTCCGCGCGACGCTCAGAATGGGAACATCGAACTGGCCCGACGCGACACCCGCGAGAAGAGCATCATTCCGAACGAAAACCTCGGTACGTTTATCCCAAACTTGCTCGAAGAAATTCAGTCTACGCTGTTTAACGCGGCTTTGGCCAGACGAGAACGCGATACGCATGCGGCCAACTCCTACGAAGAATTCAAGCAAATTCTAGATGAGAAAGGCGGATTCGTGTACGCGCATTGGGATGGCACAGAGGAAACCGAAACGCGCATTAAGGAAGAAACCAAAGCAACGATTCGGTGTATTCCTTTCGAAAACCCATATCCGGGCAAAGGAAAGTGTATGGTTACCGGAAATGACTCCGATCAAATGGTACTTTTTGCACGATCATACTAAAAATGCCTTTTTAACTTCGGGCTTATGAAACAACCTGCACGAATCAACGTGGCGAAGGTACTATCTGGCGTGTTAAATCCGCTTTTGCTGCCACTTTTCGTGTTTGGATACTGCGCTCATGTTCTGGAATCGGATGTCCGGGTAAAACTCATTGTAATTAGCATTGGCGTTTTCTTTTTTTCGATTCTGCCTTTGCTGATTTTGCTTATAGTAAAACGCCGGCATAAGCTAAGTAGTATCGATATTCCCATTCGTGAGGACCGAATTCGACCGTTTTTGTACGGAATCTTATCAATGCTCACCGGTTCGGCCATGTTTATCATCGTCGGACTTCAAAACGCTGAAGTGTACCAGGCTTTGGCGCTTATTTCCGTCTTGAACGCTATAATGGCTGCGGTTATTACAACCCGATGGAAAATCAGCATTCACTCCATCAGTATCACCTCCGCTGCAGTTATTATTTACTTCATGTCGGGAGGTTCGCCGTTAATGTGGCCTCAGTTTTACGGAACGCCCATTTATTTGGTCATCGCTTTTGCCATTCTGATTGGACTCGTAATGTGGTCGCGGGTTGTTCTGAAACACCACACCCCTGCTCAGGTTATACTCGGGACAATTTTCGGTATCGTTTTTACCACACTGCAGCTATTGATCTACTTCCCTGTCCGTGATTTCGAGAATTTTGTGTAGGTTTGAGGTATGAAATCGAATATGCATCTTTATACGTGGAAACTATTTACGGGGGCGGATTCACGCGAACTCGACTCCCGTACCATTGAGCTTGGGGTTTCCGGTAGTACATTAATGGAAATCGCTGGCGGAAAGACTTCTGATCTCATCGTTGGTCTATATCCGAACCTTAATCGTGTGATCTGCTATTGCGGGAAAGGTAATAATGGCGGAGATGCGCTGGTTATCGCCCGACACCTGGCTAGCCGAAACATCGCTGTCGACGTGGTAATGCTCTCCCCTGAAAATGAACTTAGTCCCGATTCACATGCGAATTACTCGCTGCTAAAGGCACTTTTCGAGTCAAAAAAGTACAGAATTTCGATTACCGACATAGATGATTTTGAGCTAGCGAAACGAGACAAGTGTCCACATTCTAAACCCTTTCATTATCGCGAATCGCACGAGGCCGCCGAGTCATTTCCTAGAGAAAAGCGTCTAATACTAGACGGACTTCTGGGCACAGGATTGTCGAGTTCCGTGCGTGAGCCCTACTTCTCTGCCATCGAGGCTATAAATAATTCAGGGTTTCCGGTGCTGAGTCTGGATATTCCTTCGGGACTTGATGCAAACACCGGCCTAGCTCACGGGATTGCCGTTAAGGCCACCCAAACCTGCTGCATGG
>JAIUMT010000052.1 GCA_022565415.1 Balneolales bacterium
CTTATATTACATACGTGTGGGAGCTCCGTTTTGAGGGTTATCCAAGGTGTTTGTCTGGGGCTGCCGCTGGGTCTAAAGCGCGGGCTAATGTTGTCCCAGGTTAACCAAACGACCCCTCTCAACGACCGGGAAGTATGGTTTATAAGGCATTCGGCCCATATAATCTTACTCTGGGCGATACGGTAAACATCGTATATGCCCTTGGTGCTGGAGGAATTTCCAGGGAAGTTGCTGAAGAAAAAGGTAAAGAGTGGTTAAGCTGGTATCGTGGTGAAGCCGGAGCAACCTTTGATGATGCTCAAAAAAACGCGTTGGTTGCGACTGGTCGTGATTCATTAATTCAAACTATGGATCGTGCGGCTTGGGCTTGGAACAGAGGTCTTGATGTCGTAAATCCGTTGCCATCTCCAGACTTGACAATAACGGAAGGTCCGAATTACATAAACCTCAGTTGGACAGATTTGGATGCGCGATTTCCCGATGTGGATCGCTACAGAATTTATCGAAAACGTGGCTCGTTTTTACACGATACCGATGAAGAGCTTGAGTCTATTATTCGGGAACGCTCTGATGGAATGCTATGGCCTGATGGTGAGCGTCGTAAATGGCGAGTAATAGCAGAAGTATCGGCAAATCAGACCGATTTTGTTGATAATGATGTAATTCGGGGTGAACCATACTACTATGCTGTTACAGTTATAGATGATGGATCTAGAAATACTTCAGGCTTAATAACCGGACCTTTAGAAAGTTCCATTTATACAAATAGAAGTACACTGCCGGCTACCTCTTATCAGCCAGGAGAGGGTTCGACTGATAATATACGGGTGGTACCAAACCCATTCTTTGCATCTGCCGGTGATTTCAACTTCTCAGATGAAACAAATAAACTTCTTTTTGTGAACCTTCCCCCGTTTGCTACACTTCGAATCTACACGGCTACAGGGGATTTGGTAAAAACAATTCCACACACAAACGGTAGTGCTGATAACTTCTGGGATCAGGTTACTGATTTCAATCAACTTGCGGCTAGTGGCGTTTATTTGCTGCATGTGTCGGATGCCCGAGATGCCGATCAAAACCCGTTACCAAATTCAATTACCAAATTCGTGATTGTCCGCTGACATACGATGCGCTCAATTGTCACTCAGATGTAAGAGAAATATCATGAAAAAACGAGCTTTTATTTTAACTGTCAGCACTGCAATGTTCTTGCTGGCAACATTGTACACACCAACTCAAGTCTTGGCCCAGGCGCCAAAGGTAGCGCAGGCCGGTATGTCTTGGTTAAATTTACCTGTTGGTGCGCGATCTGCTGCGATGGGTTATGCGTCGGTGGCAGTATCAGACGATGCCGGGTCATTTTTCTGGAATCCGGCTGGGTATGCCTTCACCGATGGAACCAATTTTTTCGCGCACAGAACCCAATGGATCGCTGATATTGATGTCAGTTCGGCAGCAATATCACATAACTTGGGACGCTACGGAATCTATGGACTAAACATTACTTCTGTTGATTGGGGCCTCTTTCATGGAACTCAGCGTGCCGATAATGACGCGGGTTATGTTGAGACAGGTACGTTCTCACCCGCAAGTAGTTCGATAGGCTTTTCATACGCTTACCGAATAACCAACGAATTCGGTGTAGGACTTAATGTGAAGTATCTGCATGAACGTCTTGGAACTACTCTCGTTGGTAATTTTGATTCTCCCGAAGAAATAACTGCCCGAATGAATCTCTTTGCAATAGATTTCGGGACTTTATACTACATCGGTTTTCATGATCTTCGTGTAGGGATGTCTCTTAAAAATTTCTCGAACGAAGAAGCGTATCGTGCAGAAACATTCCCTCTACCAATGACTTTCCGCCTGGGTTTGGCAATGGATGTGTTTCAAATTACTGGAATACCACCCATGCACGAGCTAACTCTTGCCGCCGATTTTATTCACTCTCGCGACTACAGTGAACGGGTTAACATTGGTGCAGAATATGCTTTCCGAGATCTATTCTTTCTGCGAGGCGGATACAAATTTAACTACGATATCGAAAGTTTTTCGATGGGTGGTGGTGTGAAAGTTGAAGCTGCAGGAGTTCGGATGACAGTTGAATACGCTCATGTGCAAATGGATGTATTTAGTAACGTGAATATGTTTAGTCTTATGTTCGGATTCTAACGAACCAAACGGATAATTTTTAGAGGTTTTTATGAGTAAATTATTTTTCAAACAACTTGGATTTATTGCACTGTTGATTTTCAGCATAGTGTTTTTATCCTCATGCGAAGTGACGAACAGTCCGACGTATGGTGAAGATAATCCAGATCCATTTCCATCGGGCGCCAATCCGCCAGAAGTTACATCCGTTGTTCCCGATAGAGGGTTTGCTGGTGACGAAATCACAATCTATGGTTCCGGGTTTTTACCAGAAGCTCATCAGAATCTTGTGAATATTGGCAAAGCAACAGCCAGGATTGTTGATCATAGCGATAGTCATATCACAGTAATTGTGCCTGAAAACGATAATGGTGATCAACGTTTACGCGTATCAATCTGGGGTTCTGAGTTTTGGAGTAACCAAGAAATATTTCGATATCTCGATGATTATGTTCAGTTCGATTTTGGGATTCCAAATCCTGTAGGACTTGCAGTTGACGAAATCGGAAATCTCTACATCGGATCGTCAAATACCAATGAAATCTATATGATAGATGCGGTAGACAGCGTTCAAACCACATTTGCTAGTGTTAATGTTCGTGGGGGTATGAAGTTCGTTCCAAATGGTGACTTATATGTTACTGCGTCTGAGGGCATTGTGAAAGTATCTCCAGACGGAACCACTAGTGTTGTGGTAGACCAAGCAGGTGTACTTGATTTTGATTTCGATTCAAATGGCAATATATATATGGTTTTGAATACGCGGTTACGTCGATTTGACGGTACAAATAATGAAGAAATCGCAACGGTTACACGAGCACAGCGCGTGAGGGTTTTTGAAAATTACATTTATGTAACAGAACTAACTCGATCTCGGGTTGCTCGTTTTGAAATAACAAATACAGGTGTTGGTGAAATAGAACCCTATTTTGTTACGAATACTCCCTTAACATCGCTAGAAATTGATGAGAGTGGGAATGTTTATGCATCGGCCTACGTCCGCGATTATATCATAAAAGCTATGCCCGGTCGTGAAGGTGACGGGGATATTACTGAAATACCAAATGAAGACGATAGAGCAAATCCATTCCGTCGACTAGACACCAGGCTTGGTACAACCTACATTAACAACAGTGTGATTTATGTTAGCCAAGATGTAGGTAATGGTCAGGTTGGGAAAATCTGGCGACTTTTCATTGGTGAACGAAACGCACCTCGTTTCGGTCCGTCAAATTAATAGAAAACCAATTTCAAGCCATGTCATTTCTTTACATCTCCACAAGGAAGGTGGCCTTTATGGCCATGCTTCTGATGGGGTTTTTGAGCTTAGCATCTTGTCAGATACTTTCCTCAAGCTTTTCCAATACTACAGACCAAATAGATCCTGATATTCTTTTCCCACGGTCTTTTGGAATTGCAGTGAATCAGGTCGGTTACATGCAGGGTGGCTCGCTCGATGCAACCGATGGACCTTGGCGTGCCGGAATCCGCCGATATATGGATGTTCGAGATTATCAACCTATTGCCGAAGTAGGTGAAGCTGTAGGTGTCCGATTTATGTCTTTGTTTGCATTGGCTGAAATGGACAGGTTAAACATAGTCGCAACGCTACCTTATGCAACTCAGGCAGGACATAACTTCGATAACACTGCTAATATTTCGAATAAGCAGCTGGAAATTATGGACTTTGTAAAAGCTAATGCGGCTTCAATCGAGTTGGGGGTAACCGGTGTTGGTCACGAGTGGTGGGAAGACGGTGTTAAAACTAGGTCTGAGTGGTATAGTCTCGATAAAAAAGAGCCCCGTCCGGAGGAATTAATGCGCAAGCATATGGACGTGATTAAGAATATTCTGTGGCAGTATGGAATTTCGGAAGAGCAAGGTCATTCGTTTCCTGAGTCTTTTAGCGCCTTGGGATTTCATTTTAATCCAGCTGGACCTTTCAGCACAGGTAAATTATTCAGCGATTATGGCGTGAAATACGTGAATACGAAATTCTATATAATACCCGAGCTGAATCCACCCCCTCAATATTCAGGTGGATTCGATCACGGTGTGCTAATTTTAGATCGGGAAGGGTATGGAAATGTATGGCACGGCTATGGGGCACTTCCAGAGGAAGGTCCTGAAGCGTATGAAACTGACATAATCGAGAGTCATTGGGCCAATTGGCTCGCAACCGATGATGCATTTCAATCTGATGTAAACGAAGCTTGGATTCAATTTTTCCAGGAAATTCAAGCCTACCCGTATCGTTATTTAGCAAAGAATTCAGAACAATTATACTCTCAATGGCTCTATAAAGAGTTTGCTGAAGTTCGCCAAAATGGACCCGGATCGGCTATAATCAGTAATCATAATATGCCAGATCGAGTATACCAGTATGATAAATTAGGTAACATGGTGTTATCAATTCCTTTAGCTGAAGGGGAGCACCTCAGTCATGCATCATTAAATGGCGTTCAAGTTCCATCAATTCTGGAAGAAGCTGGGTATGCGTTTATTTACCTGCCACGCCTTTCTCAAAGTGAGTATATCGTAAATTGGGATGTCGGACAGAAGCCAATGCAAGGGATTATCAACAATACCGGGACATATGTAGTCAACTCAGCCTCCGAGTCAGCTGGTGCTATAACATTCAACATCAAAATGTATGGAACACAAAATGTTCGGTTCAGGGTCGAAGAAGGGTATTCTGCAAGAACGACTTCGGAAGGATTGACAATCCACTCTCAGCACTTTGACACTACTTCTAGTGAACTCGTTGTTCAGGTTTCTGGTAGAAACATTCAGGGAGAAGTTGGCGAAATAACAATTTTTAAATAGGAAACCATGAATACCATAGTCAATAAACTCGTACTGATAACTCTATTTGTTGGTTTCGTTTTTACATCTGTGTTCGCTCAGATTCCTGATGGTGACGCTCCTGTTGAGTTAAGAGAGGGTGGGGTTCTGTTTCAAAAACCTTTTCAAATAGCAATTGATGATTTAGGATGGATACAAGGTAGTTCGCTAGGGGATGAAAATGGACCATGGAGAGCCGGTGTTAAGCGAATTATCGACCTCAAAGATTATCAGGCTGTAATTGATATTGGAAAAGGTGCCGGCACTCGCATGCAAGGCCTTTTCATTTTAAGTGAATTGGATCGTTTGGGAGTGATTCGTGACTATCCGCACATGACCTATCAACAAGAAAACTGGGACAACTCAGAAAATATTGGTCCGATGCAAATCGAGATCATGAATTTTGTGAAAGCTAACGCAGCATATCTTGAGTTTGGGTATCATGGTGTTGGTCATGAGTTTTGGGATGAAAATGGACAAAGAACCCGTGCTGAATACTATAATACCGACGAAAATACACCCAGACCAAAAGAGCTGATGAATTTAAATTTGGATGTATTCGAAAACATTATGGCACAGTATGGACTTTCCCGATCGGATGGACATAGTTTTCCAGAAGTTTTTGTGCCGCCGGCGTATGGATATTATTGGAATCCAGATAGCGATTACAGTACAGGAAGCATAATGGCTGAACGTGGCTTAAAGTACGTTAATACTAATTTTGCATATATTTCTGAGCTTAATCCGCCAGGAGAAGGTTCTGGGGGCTTTGACAACGGTGTTTTGGTTGTAGATAGACAAAATTTTGGAAACCCTTGGTATGAGTATAATTCCTTTCCCACGAGTCCAATTGGGTCGTACTCAACCGAAGTGATTGAAACTCATTTTCCTAACTTATTGGCTCAAGACGATTTCCTTCAACCTCAGGTTACACAAAAATGGGTGGATTTCTATCAAGAAGTGCAAAACCACAAAGACCACTACGTAGCCAAAAATACAGAACAGTTTTATTCACAATGGCTGTACCGGCGATTTGCGAAAGTAAGTGAAAGTCGTACCGGGGTAGTGCGTATTGATAATAGTGCCATGCCTCAAGTCGTGTATGACCAAGATATGCTTGGAAATATGGTTCTAACAGTTCCGCTTACTGATGGACAGCATATTCGGTCTGCGACATTAGATGGAAAGCCTGTTAGCGTTTACTTTGAAGACACAGGTTATGGGTTCGTTTACCTACCCATTCTGGAACAAAAGAACTATGAATTTCGATACGAAATTGGAAATCGTGCATCAGATTTCCATGTCTGGCTTGATGGGACTTACAATGTATATAATGTCGAATTGAGCCCAAATAAAACAGAAATTACATTGAAGATGTATGGAACACAGGATGTCAAGATCAAAACTGATCGTACTCCAAGAACCCTATCAACCTCCAACGAGAGATTAAAAGTAATTTCGTATTCGTACGACCAACAGACAAACATATTGGTGGCTGAAATTTCAGGGCACGACATTCAGGGAGAAACCGGAGTACTCACTATCACCTATTAAGTCATGAAACGCTTCATTTTAGCGGTACTTTTGCTTGTGGCACTTAATACCACACTTAAAGCTCAAGCCGATTCGATTTTGTTAAACCAATATCGTCCAAAGGTCGTTCATAATGTGGCTGTAACGCAGGTAAATGAAGCTGCATATCCGGTAATTGATGTGCATTCACATCCCTATGCCAATACCCTTGAGGAGGTAGAACGCTGGGTTCAGAATATGGAAGCCGTAAATATTGAAAGAACGGTTATACTGACATACAGCGTTGGCGAAAGGTTTGATTCGTTGATGTCGGTTTATGGCAAATATCCCGATCATTTTGAAGTGTGGTGTGGGCTTGATTTACGCCATTATGAAGAACCCAATTTTACAGAACAGATGGTAACTGAATTGGAACGATGCCATGAAATGGGTGGCAAAGGGATAGGAGAGTTATCCGACAAAGGTTGGGGGTTGCGTTCTGGAACTATGACGGCATACGGATTTCATCCGAATAATCCAGCATTCGAACCTGTTTGGCAGCGAGCTGCCGAACTGGGAATGCCAGTTAATATCCACGTAGCCGATCCAATTTGGATGTATGAACCTATGGACGAGACAAATGATGGTTTGATGACAGCGTGGCGGTGGAGGCTAGATAATCGAGATGATATTGTAGATCATGCTGGAATGATTCGGATTCTCGAAGAAACAATTCGAAACAATTCCGAAACCATTTTTATCGCATGCCACTATGCTAATTTGTCGTATGATTTACATCAGTTGGGACGCTTGTTAGATGTGTACCCCAACTTGTATGCAGATATATCAGCACGATATGCTGAAACGGCTGTGATTCCACGTCATGCAGCCGCGTTTATTACCCGATATCAGGATCGCTTACTATTTGGCACTGATATGGGCTACAATCCACACATGTATCGTACTACTTTTCGTATTCTGGAAACCGAAGATGAGCATTTCTATGAACATAGTCTTTTCGGATATCAGTGGTCATTGAATGGTTTCGGGCTATCTCAGCAGGTTCTGGAAAAAATTTATCGAAAAAACGCTATTCGCCTGTTTGATAATATCCGATCAGAATAATGTAAAAACGAAATTGAAAAGACAGATAAACGGTTTTTGCAGAGCATATCGCACACGATAGCTTTCGTTTCCTTTCTAATTCTATTTTTTATTTTCTTTTTTGTTGACAATATGATTTCGTTTTCTTACAATATGTGTAGAATAGTTGACTGATAGAAAATTCTAAGTTGATGGCTGAGGTAAAAACTGTGATCAATGGTGAAACTCAGAAAACAATTCTGCAATGCAGAAATTAATTATAACTCTTAGGAGGCCGTATGTTGAAAAGAACTACAATATTTGGAATGGCTGGAATGTGTGTGATGATACTTGCGAGTAGCATTACTATGGCTCAAATTACCATTGATGGTGACATGAGTGATTGGACTGAAGCAATGCGTATTGATGTTGAGCCTAATACGCCTATCGTTTCTTGGCACGATGGAATCCCCGGTGTAAATTTGCTACGAGATAACTCGCCTGCTAATCCGGATGATCTTGATTACTTGGTCGAGGCTAATTTTAAGGCCTTGTACGTAACCGATGATGAACTATTTTTGTACATCCGGGTCGACATGAACGAGCGTGCTGATGTTCGACGCATGTTTGAGGGAACTTCGGTTTACGATGCTGATTTGTATCCAAATCCTGAACGCTCGCGTTTAGAAGTCAATCTATCTATTGACCCAGAATTATTTGAGGATTTTCAGGACACAACTGGTATGACATGGGGTTGGTACGAAAATGGAATTGACTTTTTGTTTTCTATGTATCCAAACAATCCGGAGTATGCCGACTCAACCGAGTTTCATGTTCCACTAACCGAGCACACCCAAGACGGAAACGGGCACTCATTTGAGCCTTATCAACGTCGTACAGAAATTGGTGTTACTTTGGCCTGGAACGACGACTGGAATTCAGTTGAAATGGCAGTTCCAAAATCGGTTATTCTCCAACCCGTAAACATCGAAGATTATGCTGATTTACATGGAGAATTTGTCACTATTATGCTCGCATCAGGTGCTTATAATGGTCACACAGATAACCAATGGTGGTCGCAACGTATTGCTAATAACCTGAATGTTGGCGGATTTGTATATACCTACACGACCGAGTGGAACGGCGAGGACCCAACTCTTACCAGTATAGAAAAAGACCAACAAATTGCAGTAGATTTCATATTAGAGCAAAACTATCCAAATCCATTTAACCCTTCGACCAACATTCGCTTTAGCTTGCCTGAAGCACAAAATGTTACTGTTAGAGTGTTTGATGTTCTCGGACGTGAAATCGAAATGCTTACCACTGGTATGATGGCTGCAGGAACACATACCGTTCCCTTCAATGCATCAACCTTGAGTAGCGGTGTTTATATCTACACTGTACAGGCTGGAACGCAAACACTCACAGGCAAAATGATGCTTACCAAGTAATCTTTTAATTCACAGGTACGATTGCTGCAACTTAAGCAATATCAAACCTGTGGGATATTTTGGCACAACCAGTTGATGCCCAATAGACCGAATGCCTAGGCAGTGGGGCGAACTGCCGGCAATGCGATACCATCCGGGGTGTTTGTTTCAATTTTTGAGCAAACTCTCCGGGTGATTTTTCAAGTCTGCCTGAGAATATGGCCACTTCGTTCCACTACCTTTTCAATCAAAGAATATTAAGTTATGTCTGGTTTACAACGTCTTACTCAATCAATCTTCATATTTTCATTATTACTATTTGTAGTTCAAGAAGGCTTCACTCAATCTGATGACCTGGTTGAAATTGTTTACACTTCAACGGATGAGAATTTCCCTAATCCAGAGCGAGGCTTTTATACCTACAACGCCTCTACTCCATCAGCAACTTCATCGGGGAGCTCATTAAATGCCCAAACGCTTCGTCAGAACCGAGACGAAGGGCGCTCATTAATTATTCGCCTTTACAATATTGGTGCTTTTCGGTATACCGACCTCTCTGAGAATTTTTTACAACATGTTGAAGCCGATCTTGAAGCTGTACGGGAAGCAGGTATGAAAATGGTAATTCGTTTTCGTTACAGCACAAGCGAGGCCGAACGAGACGCCCCGTTGGAATGGGTGTTGCGACATCTGGATCAGTTAGAGCCAGTTTTTAAACGTAATTATGATGTGATCACCGCTGCAAATGGTGGGTTCATTGGCGCTTGGGGAGAGTGGCATGCTTCATATTACAACCTTACTACAACCGCAAATATGAGAGCAATTTTGCATAAATTTATGGATGTGCTTCCAATGAGATCGGTCCAGATTCGTTATCCACAGGCTAAAATGTTAATCTACAATAGCAATCAACCTATTCAACCAGAGGATGCTTACGACGGTTCCTATAAGTCACGTGCTGGACATGTTAATGACTGTTTTCTCGCCAGTCCTACGGATGTGGGTACGTATCGCGTTCCCCCTGCACCATACAACTTTGAGAAAGATTTTATAGCAGCCGATACTCGCTATGTACCAATTGGAGGGGAGACTTGTAATCCTCGTCCAGATGCTGGAGAACGTTATCATTGCACAACTGCTTTGGAAGAACTAGACCGTATGAACTGGTCTTTCCTGAATTTAAATTATTCTCGAATAATACTAGATCACTGGATTGATGAGGGTTGTTACCCAGAGATAGAGCGTCGTCTGGGTTATCGTTTCGAAATCGAAGAGGGTCGTTATACAGACATGGTTAAACCGGGAGGAAAACTCCGCTTCGAAATAGACCTGAAAAATAGTGGATTCGCCTCACCTTACAACCCGCGTGAAGTTCAGGTAATTATGCGAAGTTTCGACAACACCGATGATGTATGGGAAGTTTACCTTCCTGTAGATCCACGACTCTGGATGAGTGGTGAAACTCAAAACCTTGAATTTGATATTGCTGTTCCCACTACAGTTACTGATGGGATGTACGAATTACTCCTTGCATTCCCAGACCCAACAGAAAACCTTCGTCACCTACCAGAGTTTTCTATACGTTTGGCTAATGATGGCGTTTGGGAGCCAGAAACTGGTTTTAATAAACTAAATCAAATTATTTTTGTTGACGAAAACACGGCAACCCCAGACTTCGAAAGTGACGTCACTTTCGCACCTTTCGGTACCACTACCTCGGCAGAAGAGTTCCGCTCTGCTCTGCCAGTTAATATGCAGCTCCATCAGAATTACCCCAATCCGTTTAATCCAAGTACTACGATTAAATTCGAACTGAATAACCCGAAGAATGTTAAGTTGGAAGTTTTTGATTTGTTGGGAAAACGCTTAGCCGTTCTACTGGATGGTCATCGATCTGAAGGTCAACATTCTGTTCAATTTGATGGAAGCTCTTTATCGTCTGGTATGTACATCTATCGCCTCCAATCGGCTGGAGAAGATATCAGCCGACACATGACACTTATTAAATAAGCTTTAAACTAACCTGATTCTATATGTCTTTTACTAAATACCTTGGCTCTGGTCTCTTAATGGCCGTACTGTTTGTAACAGGTTGTCGAGATACTTCTCCTGACCTACAAACATCTGCGTTGAAATTTGAGGTCAACGACAGAATGCACACCAAATTATCGATGAAATCCGGCAACGAATGGAATGTACTATCTGATTTTACAGCTTCCGAGCAGGTTGTAGTCGATGGTGTAACATTGTCTGATTTTAATCTCACCGATATTTCACAAACCCGTATTAATGACAACATTGGCCGCGGCGAACAAAAAGTTTTCACCGGAATTAACGGAGACCTCGAAAAAACATTAACTGTTACAGTATATGATGCATTCCCGTCATTCGCTGTAACAGATGTCGCTTACCGAAACACTGGCTCTTCGGAAGTGATTGTTTCTAAGTGGATGAATAATCTGTACTCTTTGGAAAATATTACTCCAGATGGTTATAACTCAAGTTTTTGGAGTTATCAAAGTGGCTCTTCAAGCCGACGTGCAGATTGGGTACTTCCGGTTAATACTGGGTTTACTCAACAGAATTACATGGGGCAGAACAACTCAGATTACGGTGGTGGGACTCCAGTTTCTAGTTTATGGAGACCGGATGGCGGTTTTGCCGTCGGACATATTGAACCCGTACCCAAGCTTGTAAGTTTGCCGGTTCAAATGACAGATGATTCGTCTGCTTCAACACATATCGAATATGAAATGAATAAAAGACTTAGTTCAGGAGAGCGTGTGAGAACTTTCAGAACTTTCGTGAGAGTGCAAAGTTCCGATTATTTCGCAACCCTCGTGGATTTTCGTAATCTTATGATTGCAGATGGAATGGTTTTTCCAGAAATACATGAGAGTGCTTATGAGCCTCAGTGGTGTGCCTGGGGATACGAGCGCGAGTTCACCATGGAACAAGTTTATGAAACGTTACCGAAAGTTGGCGACCTTGATTATCACTGGGTAGTTTTGGATGACGGATGGCAAACAAATGTCGGCGATTGGGAACTACATCCTGATAAATATCCTGCTGGTGATGCCGACATGGCACGATTCGTGAACACGGTTAGCGAAGCTGGGTTCCGTTCAAAACTGTGGTGGGCACCGTTGGCGATGCATCCCGATTCTGATGTTTGGGAAACCAATCCGGAATATTTATTACTAAATGAAGAGGGCGAGCCAGAGTTTATTACTTGGTGGAATGCTTACTATATGTGTCCGGCTTACCAACCTGTAGTGGATTACCACACCGATATGGTTGATCGGATGTTTGATGTTTGGGGGTATGAGGGACTTAAGCTGGACGGTCAGCATTTAAACGGAGCCTCTGCTTGTCATAATCCTGCCCACAACCATGACCGCCCTGAAGAGTCTGTAGAAGCTATGCCAACATTCTTTAAAGCATTGTTTGATACAGCCACAGACCACGTTCATGACGCACTTATGGAGATTTGCCCATGTGGAACAGCGTATGCTTTTCATTTGATGCCTTATATGACTCAAGGAGTCTCATCAGATCCTACTAGCTCTTGGCAGGTACGTCATAAAGGTCGTACGCTCAAAGCATTAATGGGGCGCGACACTCCGTTCTATGGAGATCATGTTGAACTAAGTCGTAATGGAACTGATTTCGCTTCTCAAATTGGAATTGGAGCAATTATTGGGACTAAGTTTACGTGGCCAGTAGGCGCTGGCCCAGATCCGGATACTGACCTCACACCTGAGCGTGAAGAGTATTGGAGAAAATGGTCAGAAGTATACCAAAGTACCCGTCTTGCAGAAGGTGAATATATTGGTGAATTGTACGACATTGGTTTTGATAGACCCGAAACACATGTAATCAAGAAAAACGAACATTTATTCTTTGCCTTCTACTCAGATCAAGATCAAGGTAGATTTCACGATGAATACTCTACCTATGTCGGAAGTGTTGAGTTTCGAGGATTGCAAGCAGGTAAATCATATCGATTGTATGACTATGAGAACAGTATAGATTATGGCACTATCACGGGACCGGTAGCTACTATCGATGTTGACTTCACCAATCATCTATTAATTCAGGCTAGCCCACAATAAGTAAGTACAGAGGATAGTACAGGTGTAATAGACTCCTATATATCTCCATTTGCTATGTTGACATAAGTACTGTTTTTGACAGTATCACATGAAAAGGATCAGTAAGAAATTGCTGATCCTTTTTTATGTGATAGGATATTTTTTTATCACAATCGCTCATATACTATTTATTTCAAACAGTAGAATGAGTTCAACTACCCATCAGTGATTCCTAATCATATAATCAAGGGATTATATCAGCGGCCTTATCCTTGTTGCCTAATTTCAGTTAAGCCTCGCTTCAGTACATTCCTTATATTGGTTTCGGAGATTAGACAATTCTATTGCAAACGTGAAAATTAAGCAGTTCCTGCCTTTCTGGTAATATTCCTCAGTAATTAATCGTTTGTCTATATCTGTTGTGTATCTCGGGTGAATTATTCTCACCCCCGCATCATCATTTTATCATCTACAAATCAGAAGTAACTTGTTGCAGCAGTTTAACTGTTTGCTGATGCAGTGAGTTCATATCCCAAAAGCCCAAACTATGTTTTTTCGCTACTTTGCGCCTCTTTTAGTAAGCATTTTCCTGTTGTTCCCATCTCAAAACCTCTATTCTCAAACCCTGGAAGAAAAAATCGGTCAAATGCTGATGGTTTCTCTTACCAGTCTGGAAACGTCAAAAGACACCCTTCTGATAGATATCCAAACACGAAACATCGGCGGAGTACTCTTTTTTCAAAATACGTTGCAAAACCCTACTCAAATTGCAAACCTGATGAGTGAACTTCAGGATGCAGCTACTGTCGGACTCTTCCTCGCGACCGACCAAGAGGGTGGAAATGTAGCACGCTTAAACGCAAATAACGGATATTCAACAACAACATCCGCCGAGTTTGCAGGCTCTGTTCTGGAGAGTGTGCCTACCACCAGATCTCAGGCCGCTACTATGGCCGGTTGGTTGGCCGATGCCGGCATCAACGTAAATCTGGCACCGGTAGTTGACGTAAATGTTAACCCGAATAGTCCCGCAATCGGGAGACTTAACCGTAGCTATTCAGATAATCCTGCTGTGGTTGCTGAACATGCCATCGCTTTTATGGATGAACACTCATCCAGAAATATCATCACTTCGACCAAACATTTTCCCGGTCATGGCAGCGCCCTCGCCGACTCAC
>JAIUMT010000053.1 GCA_022565415.1 Balneolales bacterium
TATTTGGAGGAGAAGTTCAAATGGCGCTGGCACTTACTCCACAGCTCTCATTGACGGGTGGAATTGACTATGTAAATGGTACCCAGATAGGTGGAAGTGAGGAGCCTCTACCGTTTATGCCACCATTTCGAACCCGAATTACAGCAGAATACTCAGCCAATAACTGGTGGACAGGGCTAACGATGCGTTACGTAGCTGCTCAAAATCGAGTTGCGGCCGAAGAGGATGAAACGGCAGGGTACACCTTGGTAAATGCTACTGCTGGATATCGGTTCGACACCAATGGACTGCACCGTATTGTGTTACGCGCGGAGAACATTTTTAATGTTACGTACAGAGATCATTTGTCCCGCGTTGAAGACAGACAATCTTTCATGCCAGCGCGAAATTTATCATTGGTTTACAGCTATAACTTTTAAAAATAAGCCCTACAAGAAAACAATAAATCAGTTAAAAATGCCCTGTAATCCTCATTGAAATTGGGTATTATAAATCACCTGTTTTCAAAAATGATGAGATTTTTAACTGATTTATTGTGTCTTGATGTCAAAAGAATTCTATTATCGAGCTTTACAAAATAGTTCAATTGGTTTCGCTGTATTGAAACTAAATAACGAGGATGGATTGCGCTGTTATATATCCGAATCGAACGAGGCTTTTCAAACGATAACAGGGATAGGCACAGACAATTTCGGGACCAAGAGCTTAAGCGAGCTACTACCATGTCTGCAAAGTGGGTTCTCATCAGTTTCGCACCTCTTCAATAACGAACTCGACAGCAATATTGAAACTGAAATCCATCTACGAAGTGTCAATAAGTGGGTAAATGCTGAATTTGTACACATTGATGACCAAACCGTTTTATTGCTACTAACCGACATCACGGCAAATGTGGGTCATCGCATTCAGTCTGAACAGTATCAATATCAGTACAAACTCATCTTTGAAAATGCCCAACTCGGAATTTTTCGGTACGATGCTGAAGGTGTAATCACCGAGACCAACGATGCATTTGTAGGCATGATCGGGTCATCCCGTGAAAAAATTGTTGGGTTGGATACACTTCAGTTGCCCGACAAGAACATCAGAGAAGCTATTGCGAAGTCGCTAAAAGGCATTCCTACGCGGGTAGTTGACGATTACAAAGCAGTAACATCGGGAAAAACGATAACGGTGAGTTGTTTCTTCTCGCCCATGTTTCAGAGTGGAAAAGTAATAGGAGGTTTTGGCATTATTCGGGATGCAACCGAGCGAATTCAAATCCAACGAGAACTAGAGGAGAATCAGCGTAGCTTGAATAATTCCCAGGTTCTCGCAAAGATGGGGAGTTGGCAAGCCTTGAGTGACAATACTCAGGTAAACTGGTCGGAAAATTACTATAGACTTCTGGATTTAGAGCCATTTTCGGTGCACCCAGACAACGATGTGTTTTTCAACAAGGTACATCCAGATGATCGATCAAAATTTAAGGTTGATGTTTCTTCGATTGAAGCAAATCCGCGTACAATCCAATTTGAATTTCGCTTAATACGAGAAGACGGATCGATAAAGTGGATAAGCAACACGATTGATCCGGTAGTAGAAGATGGCAAATTGATGAGTTTAAAGGGAATCAATATCGACATAACTGAACTCAAAGAAGCGCAGCTCAATTTGCAACAATCCCTCCAAGAAAAAGATATTTTGCTGTCGGAGGTGCATCATCGTGTAAAAAACAATCTTGCAATTATTTCCAGTCTCTTAACGTTGCAAATCGATTCCATAGCCGATTATAAACAGCGTGTACTGATGACAGAAAGTGTGAATCGGGTTCGTTCGATGTCGCTAATTCATGAATTACTATACAGACAGGAGAATTTCTCGGCTTTGAAATTCGATGAATTTTTGGAGCAATTCGTTGATACGGTAAGCGATAGTTTCTCAGACGACAGTATGAGGGTTACCCACGTAATTGACGCAGAGTCGCTGCAGATTGAAATCGATCGTGCAATCCCGTTGTCGTTAATCACCAATGAGTTACTAACAAATGCCTATCGTCACGGTTTCAAAGGAAAAAGTGAGGGCCGACTGCATATCGATTTATACCAGAAAGAAGGGCGAATACATTTAAGTGTATCGAATGATGGTTATGGTCTGCCAGATGGTTTTACAGTAAAGAACGTTTCCAGTTTGGGTCTATCGCTAGTATCGGGACTAGTTGAGCAACTCGATGGGAAGCTCAGCTATGAAACAGTAGGAGAGATGACGGTGTTTCGGGTTGAATTTTAGGAAGAGCGGTTTTTTAGGCTTTGATGAATGATGGTTTGGTGTAACGTAGTGTTTCCGTAGTGTTTCCGTAGTATTTCCGTAGTATTTCCGTTATTCGGCCTTTTCGTGATTAGGTTAACATCAACTATGAAATTGTAGAAGAGCTGACGTAGGGAGCCATGTTGAAAAGCAGGTTTTAAGGGTTTGATATAAAATGAGGACTTCTTAATTCTTACGGAACTATAAGTGATGCGATGACTGTAAAAGATTCGGATAGTGTTTTTGAAGATAATGTTTGCAGGGTTGATAAAACGTTGTGTCTCTTTTTCTTTGAGGAGGGTGTTTTGTCAAAAATAAGATGGTGAATAGACTTGCTAATAGGTCATCTTATGCCGTATATTTCGAGTCTTGATGCCGGTGTGGCGGAATTGGTAGACGCGCACGACTCAAAATCGTGTTTCTTCGGAAGTGTCGGTTCGACTCCGACCACCGGTACACACAAAAAAAAGCCGTTTTGGGAAACTAAAATGGCTTTTTTTATGCCGTTTAGCTAGATAATGTATCTAATTCACTTCCCACGAAATTTATGATACACACTCTGATATATTCGGATCAGTTACACTTCAAAGTGCAAATAGTTTCATTTCTATCACCCGCATCAATGAGCGAATAAATGATGTAATCTTTGAATCCCGTGCGGAGCTTTTCATGGCTTCAAGTGCCTGCTCATCCAGCCAGTAACCACCGATCATTACACCTGACGGGAATTCTACTGCACCGATGTCCTCTAATGGATCATTCGGTACCAACACAAGATTGGCGCGATATCCCGGTAAAATCATACCCGTTTGCTCGAACCCAAGACTTTTAGCATTCACCCGGGTGGCTGAACTTAACGCCTCATACGGTGTCAAACCGGATGCTATTAAAAGCTCAAGTTCACGCGCTACCGATGCCCCGGGAATTACACCAAAAACTCCAGCGTCGGTTCCGGTTAACAGATGAACTCCAGCTTCATGTAACAGACCGGTTGCAATAAGAAAAAATTCAGCATGTGGCGCTTCATAAGCTGATGGATCAACCTGACTCCAATATTGCGCTGCACTTTTTGAAAACCACGTGGTTAGTGGGTTTATCATATCAGAACCAGGTCTGTCTAAATATGCCCCTTCCGACTCTGCGATCAGCACCAGGCGCTTATGGGCATAGAGCGTGGGCGTTATGGCCTCTCCTGAAGTGGCGAGTGCCGTTGCTACCGAGCGCATCTTTTCCTGGTCTAAATCTCCTCTGAGACTATGCCAAACAAGGGTTTCTATATGTTCTAGTGTCGTGAACCCTCGACCAAGCGAGGCCTCCCAGGGAATATCGAATGGTTTTTCGCGAGGTATCCCCCTTGTTCTGACGCCTTCTGGTGAATGACCAATAACAGTCATGTCCAGGTTAGTGGCTTCATCAATAATTGCATCGAAGGCTTCCCGGGTCAGATTTGAATAAACTTTGATAATCCGATATCCGGCTTTGTGTTGAGCACGTACTGCCTGGCGGGCCTCTTCGGCCGTAGTGACCGTGGATTGTAAAACATTTTCGTTAGGTCCGTGGCTGTTCAGAATTGGTCCTGTAGTAATAAAATCCGGACTAATAAGCTGACCGTTTGATATACGATCAATCAAGCGAAGATGAAATGGATAACCAGACAAATTCCGAAGTCCGGTCACCCCATGAGCAAGATAGGCGGCTAGTTCCGCCTCATCGTTAAGATGAATATGCGCATCAATTAATCCGGGCATTAATGTATAACCACGCCCATCTATGATGAGTACACCATCGGGTGCATGTATCTCGCCCGTGGCACCAATTTCCGTAATCCTGTTGCCCATAACCAAAACCGCCTGACTATCTTGCGAGATCGGTGCTTCTGGATCCATAGAAAGTAAGCGCACGTTATTAAATAGCACGCCGGTTTGTTCAAATATTCTGGGTTCAAGGGCTTTGGGAAGGTCGTTCACGATGAACCATAACCATGCCGTAAGAGCAATCAAAAGAACGCCAACGATAACAACGATACGTTTTAACACCGAAGCGAGATAAATTCTCACATTGCCCTCCACCTAAAATATTGGTAACCATCAAGTTTAAATTTCATCCTACTGAAACTATCTATTTTATTATTGGTAGGGAAGTGTCCAATGTATTGGTTTGATCGCAAAGTTAGCGAGTGAATCGGGTTATATGCGGATTATCTTCGCAATTGATGGCTATCAAAAATGATGACTTACAGATTATTTCCAGCTTTTATGTCATGTCTGCTGTCGTCACGTCGGCACTTATCAATTTTGCAATTTGCAGGTCATGGTACACAATATAAACCAGTTACATCAGTCGCGACACTAAACTAACGGTGTTTTCTTAGGGATTCAGACTTGCCAGAAATTCAGTAACAGTAAAATCTGTAAGAAAAAATATATTTTTTATAAGTCGTTAAATATTAATCACAAATGCATTAAATTGGGTTTGGTATGGTTTTAAAAATGCCTACTATGCTGGTGGGCAGGTTACAAATAAATCTAATATCATGGCAACAAATAGCCACTCAAGAGAAGATTTTGGAAACGATGTAGCTGAACAAGAGCGAATAGGTGATGTGAATACGACTCTTGAGGAAAGTAGCGTTGAAATCAAAATCATTACGAATAATGAGGATTTTCGGGCACTTCAAGATGAATGGAGTGTATTGGCAGAGGAGTCGGAGACGCACATTTTTCAGACGTATGAATGGAACCATGTGTGGTGGAAGCATTTTGGTGCATCTAAAAATTTACACATTGCGGTAGTCTATGTCGGTAATAAAATGGTAGGTATTGCGCCACTATTTGAAGATGATGTAATACTGCTCGGACGAAAAGTGTACACTTGTCTGCGATTTATAGGTTCTTATGTAAGTCAGCCTAAAGGGACTCCTTTAATTGGCACAATTTCGTATTCAGATTATCTGGATTTTATAATTCATCCGAAGTATGAAATACTGTTTTTTGAATTCCTCCTTGAACATTTCAATAAGATTGGAAATAATTTTGATGAGATTATTCTAGACGATCTTTCAGAGAAAAGATATATGAGTAACACGATGACTCCTCTTATGGAAATGAGGCGTTTAAGGTTGCCCTATAGCGTTAAAAAGGCGTCATCATGCCCAATTATCCCTCTGGATCCAACATGGGACGATTTTTTAAATTCCATGAATGTTAAAGAAAGGTATAATGCCCGACGGTATTTTAATCGATCGAATTATGGCAAATCTATGGCTTTCAGAATCGTTAAAATACAAGACGATTGGGAGTTGAATAGCGTGCTGGAAACCCTTAAACGAATGCATCAGATTCAATGGAATAATCGTGGATTCGCCGGCACATTTTCAGAAGATCGGATGTATAATTTCTTTGTGGAAATATCAAAGGTACTTTTCGAGAAGAGTTGGATTGAATTTGCCTTGGCCATTCCGACAGATGATGATATCAATTGTGTAGCGGTTGATGTCTACATGACCTATAAAAAAAGGGTATACCTTATGCACCGAGGGCTGGAAGAGGATTCTTCCTATAGAAAACTGGGGCCAGGGAATGTGTTACTGTTCACAAGGATTAATGAAGCGATTAAGGAGGGAGTTCAAGTTTTTGATATGTTGCGTGGGTCGGAAGAATTTAAACTTCGATTAGCCAAAAACATAGTTCATACTACTCAGATTGTTATCAGTTCCGATCGTAAAAGTCAAAGACTTAGAGCAAGTATAATAAAGAAATACTTGAAGGTCTCCAGACAAATTCGAAATGAAAAGTCTCATGTATTTATTGTATTTAAGGGTAAAACGTTTTCTAATGGGTTATCTGATTACATGCATTTTTTACATAGACGCATAAAGAAGAGTGTATAGAGTGAAATGTGGATATAAATGAAGGAGTTTTATGTTTACTGAAAAATCGAATTCTAGCTTATCGCTTAACCAATTTTTGGGGCAATTTGAAGGGAGAAAAATTTTCTATGCCAATGCGGCACATGCTTTCTATGATGTAATGGTCGGGCTGCAGCAGTTTCGTCCGAAGCAGAAACCGAATATTATTATGCCTGTTTATATTCCAGCGAAGTTATATCGATTTGTTCTTGCGGCAGGGTATGAGCCAAAGTTTTATGATGTACCCACCGATTTGAACCTAAATCTGCAGGAAATTAGTGAATTAATCGACGATCAGACCCAGGCTGTGTTCGCTGTTCATTTTTTTGGTATTCCCGTGGATATGGAGCCCTTGAAGGAAATTACAGCTAAAGCTGGTGTTTATCTTATTGAGGATTGCGCCCACATTATGAATGCTAAGTACAAGGGCAAAATACTTGGCACAACCGGTGATTTCACGTTATTTAGCACTCGAAAAATGATGCAATTTCATTTTGGCGGAATATTGGTTTTAAATTCGGAACCCTGGAAATTTAAACCTTCACAAAAAAAGCGTGTGAATAGCCTCTTTTTCGCCTATCATTTGCTGGGATCCCGTATTAAGTTCAGGGTAAATAATGCGATGAGTAGATATAATCTAACTCGAAAACTGAGTCTTCCGGGTACGGGTTATATTAATTTTTCTGAAAAGCATGTTGTTCATGTAAAAATGATGGACCATCTTTCTGAGTGGTATTGCAAGCTCATAGATTTGGATAAGCTCGTTAACAAGCGACGCGACAACTTTCTATTTTTATTGAATACTATTGAGGACCATACATTTGTGCAGCCATTGGGACTAGACCGTTATGCCACGAAAGACACAACGAATCGCTATTCATTGAATAAGGGTTTCGCACCGTTTAGCATGCCTGTTTTAATACCAGATGGTAGCCGCGACAAGGTACAGAAGGCCCTGTGTGATGCCGGAGTGATTTGCTTCATCGGCTGGCCCGAAGCACCATTCGAAGAGAAAGGTTTCGAGGGAGCCGAAGCGCTTCAAAACGGTCTAATAGAGTTGCCTGTTCATAAGTATATGGATTCCAATCAACTTAAAAAGATCGTCGACTGCTTAAACACGCTACCCGAAAACGTCAAGAGACCCCATCATGTAAACACATCGGAACCTATATTTCACCTTACTTAATAAGAAGCATTTTCTTGGTGATGATATCTTTCCCGTTTGAAATTTGGTAGATGTATACGCCACTTGACAAACGAGAAGCGTCGAAGTTCACTGAGTACTCACCCGGCGCTTGCTCAAAATCAACAAGTCGTGCCACCCGGCGACCCAACACGTCGAAAACATCCAATCGTACCATAGAGAAATCTGGGATTTCATATCGAATGGTGGTCTGCGGATTAAACGGATTCGGGTAGTTTTGCGACAGACTCAACTGCCGTGGGAGTTCTGATGGGTTCTCTATTGAAACTGGTCCACTATTTACAGGGATGTAGGATTGTGTGAAGTATCGCCCGCTTGACAATTCCGCATCTGCAGTTATATAATAATAGTACTGAACGCCAGGCTCAATATTGCCCAAAGGATTCTCAGGAGTATCAAAAAACATGCGACTGTCAGCGTTGAGTTCCGCAACTTTGGTATATGGAGCATCTACGTACTCTGATGCTCTCCAAATACTGAATCCGGTGATGTTTTCTGTACCAGCGTTATCATATTCCCATGTTAGGTTAATTCCACCATCAACTCTATTAATGTCAAATCTAGTTGGCGGAGCCGGTGTTCGGGGTAGGTTGAAACCATCATCAAAATTGGATTTGGCTCGAACAAACGTTTGCATCAGAGAATCACGACCTTGAAATACGACTTCGTTTTTTTCCAGAGCTGAAATTTCGCCACGTTTAAACTGTTGACCGGTAACTAATGCCTGCTCTCTGCTAATTCCAGAAACGGCCTCTGCAACAACAATACGTACACTTTCACCCGCAGGTATGGTGTAAGGTCCGTAGGTCGTGAAGTTTGAAAATCCACCTGAGGTACCACGGCTTGGATCATTCGTAGGACTTATAAATCCGGGCGTACCGCTTGGTTCAACCAAATAAGCATGGCGATCAGTACGACCTTTTATCATTTCATTGTACATCTGCACCATTTGAGAAGGATTCGGTTCATTACCGTAAGGCATAAAACCTGCATCAGAATTAATCTCAGACATGGTGAAAGGCTGCTGAAGGTTGTCTGAATTGTCACTCGGACTTGTATCGGCATGCAATGTAGCATATCCAATAAAGTGATATGCGCCCAATCGGCCTGTTGTATCTGAATCGCTTACATCTGGAGATCTTGCTCCAGTCCAGATCGGACCGCCAATATTATCGTGATCTACAATACTTCCAGGGAAGTGACCATGCCATGAAAATGAACCTCTCAGTGATGTACCTTCCAAGCCATAATCAGGTCCCATTCCGTCCCCAAATCGGTCATTCATAGTATTGTAACCCCACCCAGATGCGTTTCCAATTACATATCGAGTTTGGCGGACAGGCGCATGCCGGTGAAGTAATGTAATATAAACGTCTTCAAGAGTGTTCTCGGGAAGTGTCCGCAGGGGGGAAGCCCCAGTTGCACCATTATTGGTAAACACATACTCCTGAACATGGTAATTATCGTTATCGTAATTACTCCACTGATAATTGTGACGTTCCATCATCAGTCCGATAGAGGTGTGAACTCTGGTATAGATCATCTGATCAGAAGGTAGGCTTGGGTCAACTTTATCCACTCTGTGTCTGCCTAATCCGCCATCGATATCATAAGACTCATCTCCATTTACCGATACAACAGTCGGCTGAAATCGGGAAATCAATCTATGTTCAAAAGGAAAAAAGTTAGTTGCACCGTTACTTCGGGGACCCATGGTAATAACCTTGTACTCTTCATTTTGACCAGCTTCATCCGTAAAGTTTTTTGTTCCAATCCAAAGTCCTTTACTGGCAATAGCATCTTGCTTTGGATGTATTGCCGGCCAACGCATACCATATTGCTGTGTCGAAACTAAAGCATGCTCCCTTTCCATACCCGAACTCATATAAAAGGTATGCAATGATCCGGCTGTGAGCCATCTTGCCGCGGACGTAATCTCGCATGAGTAATCGTCGGATTGAGGAGTAATAAACTCCGTAGGATCAGAAAAGTCACTTATTCCATCAATGTTTTCGGCGGCAACCCGAAACGAAACTCCAACACCAATTTCAAGGTTGTCAATTGTAGCTTCATTAACATCAGCAGAAGTAGATTTGATTCTTGTCCACGTTGAAGAACCTTCAATCTGTGACTCTATTATATAAGCTGATACTTTTCCACTATTTTCCGGCGCACTCCACCAAAGGCGTGCAGTTTTATCACAATACATAGAGGCAACCGCTTGTTGAGGCGAACTCGGTTGGATTTGAACCAACGCGTTAATAATGTTTGCTGGAGTTAGCTGATTTTCTGTTGTCCCGTTCCCAACAGCTCCGGTATAGTTTTCGCCCCACGCATAAATAGAACCATCCTCAGCTTTAGCAAGGGAGTGTGACCATTTTGAGGATATCTCGGTGAACTGCAATTCAGAAATTTGAGTAGGAATATTCCGATTGAACGTATTACCGTTACCTAGTTGTCCATTTCTGTTAGCGCCCCAAGTCCAAAGCGTTCCATCACTTTTTAGTGCAACAGAGAATTGAGTTGATGATTGAATAGATTTCCACTTTTCAGTGCTAACCTGTGCTGGAGTTCCGGTATATCGTGTTGTACCGTAAAATCCTGTTCCCCATGCCCATAAAGTGCTATCCGAATGAATAGCCAAAGAATGAATTGATCCGGCCGAAACTTGTATAAATGTTTCGGTACTAACCTGCACCGGAACGTGGGAAGCTTCGTAACTGCCACTTCCTATCGGTTGATTACCCCAAGACCACAGATGTCCATTTTCATCAATAGCCAAAGAATGTTCATGTCCTGCTGAGATTTCAATAAAAATTTGATCACCAATTTGAACGGGATCAGGGCGAAGTTCAGTGGAGCCATCACCGACCTGCCCAAATGTATTATTTCCCCATGCCCAAACATGTCCGTCTAAATCAATTGCCAACGAATGATTTCTTACGGTTGATATCTTCTTGTACAACCGGGTGCCAATTTGAGTAGGTTCATGAGAAGTTAAAAAAGTACCTGTATTCTGATAATCGCCCCAACCCCATAAACTTCCGTCCTCTTTTAAAGCAATAGTACTAGAATTTCCTGTAGATATTGAAACAAAAGAATAGGGTGTAGAAATTGGTTCTAAATACGAGCCAGATGACTCAATTCCGAGTTTTCCTGAAGTGTTATTTCCCCATGAGACCATTAAGGTATCAAAACGTAGTATAACAGAATTATCGCTTCCCGCTGAAATGGTTTGTGCTTGGAGAGATGTGGTTATGGTACAAAGTAGTAGAAGGGCGCAAAATCGTAACATAAATAATGATTTCTAAGAGTTTACTATACTTAATGAATAGACATTTGAATATAGTTCAATAGTTTAATTTGCACAATAAAAAACTACATGAAGAGAGCTGGAAAGTCTAAACTTCACTCAATTGTTGTCTCGCTGTCCTGAAAACGAAATCCTCCACCGAATTAGCATTATTTAATACTTGTCTTCGCAAATAAGTTGCTAATTTGTCCGCTTACCATTTCAATTTAGCCCAATACCAAATGAAACGTAAGTTACACCTCGTTTTCTTCTGGATGGCCGTAAGTTTTACATTTACAGGTTGTTCAGTATTTCAATCGTCAGCAAAGTCGTCTGCTCAGGAAACATCACAGACTGCAACCGCACGTACTGCCGACCCAATCGCAAATGCCGTTCGAGGCAATCTCGCAATTGAAGGTCTGTTTACCGTCTATCAAGACACTACCACCGGAAGCACCAAGATGCTTATAAACGCCGATCAAATCGGCGAGGAATTCATCTACTGGGGACATAGCGTCGACGGACCTGTTCAAGTCGGACTTTTCCGTGGTGCGTACCGAGATAATAAAGTCATTTCAATTCAGCGCCATTTCGATCGCATCGAATTCGTTGTTGAAAACACCAGTTTTTACTTCGATGATGAAAATCCGGTGAGCCGCGCAAGTGGTGCAAACATCGCCCGTGCAGTGGTTGCTTCCGAGAAAATCCTAGCCGAAGACACCGAAACCGGCAGAATCCTCATCAATTCGGATGCCATCTTCCTTTCGGAAAGCCTCCATCAGATTAAACCCTCTCCACGTCCCGGAATGCCGGCAGGAGCAATGTTTACGTTGGGTAACCTCAGCCGCGATAAGACCAAATTCATTGATATTCGCAGCTATCCTGAAAACACAGCCGTTGTGGTTGAGTATGTTTATGATAATCCGGCTCCTGTAAACCGTGGTGGTTTGTCGGTTACCGACGCCCGTTCGGTTGCGATTCGTTATCAGCATAGTTTTATCAAAATGCCCGATAATGATTTCAAGCCACGACGTGATGATCCCCGGGTTGGATATTTTGGTCAGCAAGTGAACGACCAAACGTCGATGAGTGCCACTCCGTACCGGGATGTGATCAATCGCTGGAATCTGGTCAAGAAAGATCCGGATGCCGCGCTTTCTGAGCCCGTCGAGCCTATCACATGGTGGATGGAAAACACGACTCCGCACGAGTTTCGTCCGGTTATTGAAGAGGCTGTTCTGGCCTGGAATAAGGCTTTCGAAGCGGCAGGATTCCTGAACGCTGTGCAGGTGAAGGTACAACCCGACACCGCAGACTGGGACTCAGGCGACATCCGATATAATGTTCTTCGTTGGACCTCGTCTCCGCAGCCGCCATTCGGTGGATACGGACCAAGTTTTACCAATCCGAGCACCGGACAAATTATTGGCGCCGACATCATGCTCGAACTCGTATTCCTGCGCAATGCACTAAACGCAGAGCGTCTGTTCGCCGATGATGTTGCCAACGACTTCCTCAGCATGGGTGTATTTCATGAACAAGATCACGACCACGAACACGCCGATGGAATGTACTGCTCGGCCGGACATTTTCTTCAGTTCAACAACATGTTCGGAATGGCTGCTGCTGAAGCGCTGAATTTCGATGCTGAAGAACGTGAACGACTCGTTTTCGAGGCATTGTATTACCTGATTATGCATGAAGTGGGTCATACGTTTGGTTTGAACCACAACATGGGCGCGCACAATTTGCTTGGTGGTGATGATCTTCACAACATGGATCTTACCCGCGAGAAGGGATTAATCGGTTCTGTGATGGATTATCCGGCGATTAACGTTGCTTTGGACCAAGAAAATCAGGGTCAGTTTTACATTACCACCGCCGGACCGTACGATGTTTGGGCTATCCAATATGGATATTCTCCTTCACTTGATGACGCCGATGCTGAAGAAGCCCGTCTGAATAGCATTTTGGCCCGATCTACCGAACCAGAATTATTTTTCGGTAACGATGCTGATGATATGAGGTCGCCGGGTAAGGCCATTGATCCGCGTATCATGATTGGAGCCATGTCGGCCGATCCGATTGGTTATGCTCAGGATCGTGTAACGCTATCGCATCAAATATTAGATGGCGTTTTTGAAAAATATGCGAAGGAAGGTCAGAGCTATCAGGAGTTGTACAATGCTTATATGAGTACAATGGGGCAGATTTCGACCTCGATGACGGTCACATCCCGATTCATTGGTGGTGTTATGATCGATCGTGGATTTCATGGTCAGTCCGGTGCCACGCAACCGTACACTGCGGTTCCTTTGGAAGAGCAAAAACGAGCCATGGCATCGTTAAAGTCCAATTTATTCGCACCGGATGCTTTCGAAACAAGCAACGAGGTGTATAACTATCTGCAGCGCCAACGTCGTGGATTCAGCTTCGGATCGACAACAGAGGATCCGAAAATTCATGATTTAGCATTGAATTTACAGCGCAATGTGCTCGCTCATGTGCTACACCCTGTAGTTCTCAAGCGACTTACTGATTCCCGTTTATATGGAAATGAGTACGCAGCAGTTGATTTCATGGGCGATCTAACGGAATCCGTTTTTGCAGCGGACCTGCGAAGCAACGTGAACACTTTCCGCCAGAATCTTCAGGTTGAATACGTAACACGATTGGCCAGTATTTTGCGCGAATCGAACAATCCGTACGATAATGTTGCCCGTTCTGCAGCATTGTACAACCTAGAAAACATCAAACGTATGATGGAAGGTCGTTCGCGAGGGACTGCCGAAACGCAGGCTCATACGCGACACGTACTTCGCATTATTGAGTCGACACTAGACGTATAATTGTCTCAGATTTATCTATAGGTCCGGATGGTAAACTATCCGGGCCTTTTTTTTTGGCAGTGATCATCACTTATTGAACTCCTTTTTTGTTCTAGGCGTGACGCTTGGAACAAATCCACGGCAGCTAGACATAAAAAAGCCTGAACCGTCAATACGATTCAGGCTTTTTATTATCGGACAATTTTATCCAGCGCTGGAAACCTCAGCTACCTGAATTTTCCGGGCTTTAGCGCGCAGTTCAGACTGTGCGGCAGCAAGTCGGGCAATCGGCACCCTGAATGGAGAACAAGAGACGTAGTCAAGTCCGAGACCGTAGCAGAACTCGATACTCAACGGGTCACCACCGTGTTCGCCACAGATTCCCATTTTCATGCCAGGGTTAACCTTGCGGCCTTTTTCCGTAGCCATGGTTACGAGCTGACCAACACCCTCGACGTCAATCGTTTGAAACGGATCGAATGGTAAGATTTTCTCATTCATGTACTCAATCATAAACTTGGCGGCATCATCACGGCTGTAGCCGTACGTCATTTGCGTTAAGTCGTTGGTGCCAAAAGAGAAAAATTCCGCTTCCGATGCGATTTTGTCGGCCGTGAGCGCGGCTCGAGGAACCTCAATCATAGTACCAATCTTGTACTCAACCGGA
>JAIUMT010000054.1 GCA_022565415.1 Balneolales bacterium
AAGGTGGGACCGATCCAGCAGCCCAAGTATTACCATTAGACCAATTTCCGGCCTGAGCAGTCACATAAGTATCCTGGACATTATAGCTATAGCTTGCATCCATTAATCTATTAATTGAAAACAAGTCCGCATCCGCATTTGGAATTATTAATCCCGTCCCAGATGTGAATGCGTAATAGCTGATGTTCGCTCCGGAAGTATTTGCGGATGATGGAATAACCGAATTGTAAGTAGACCCGGAACCGGTCATTTCAACAATTGTAGAAGTTGCGAAATCATCTGAGGAATATCTCAAATAGACAGCCTGACCTGCACTCAAACTCCCATCTGTAGTAGCGGTGATTCCAATCTCTTGACTTCGATAAACCGTTGAGCTACTTCTGGTTAAATCAGTTACTTCACGAATCTCACCTTGAACCTCAAAAACAACAAATCTAGCATCTCCGTCGTTTACGCCGGCAGCCGGTGTCTTAAAGACATAATTATTGTTCACATCAGAAACATTAATAAAAAACTTACCGGTTTTACCGGTGGACGGGGCAATTTTTGATCCGATTGCGTACTCTGTATCTAAACCTGATGCTGGTTGGAATTGGGTTTTGCGACTTTCAGGATCGGTACGAAAACCACGAACAAGTCGAAAGAATTGGTTTCCCGCAGCGTTTGCGTGAGTAATTCTAATTCGAGTCTCTTCAACACCTTGGGAAAAAAATCGCCATTCAGCCTCATTATTAATATCCCACCCTCCTGCAAAGCCATCACCGATAATTGCATTTTGAGAATATGCATTACCTGCAAATAGCAATCCGACACCAAGGAGTGCTGTAAATATTAGTTTCTTCATTCGTGTTGTTTGTTGGATGATTCTTAAAAATTAAACTCTGGGTAAAACGACAATGGATCAGCCTCATTACGAGCACTGATCCAAGTCGAAATTGGCTCATCCCCCAGCGAGATGAGCCAAATATCATCCAATTGCATAGCTATCATTCGCTATTTAATCAAAGTCATTTTCCGCGTCTGCATGAACGTCCCAGCCTGCAAACGATACACGTACACGCCCGATCCCAGCGCCGAGGCATCAAACGAAACCGTATGATTTCCGGCAGGACGAGCTTCATTAATCAAGACCGCAACTTCCCGACCCAGCATATCAAACACGCTCAAACGAACGTTTGATCCAGTTTCAATGGATGATGGAATCGCAAATTGAATCGTGGTTGTTGGGTTGAACGGATTCGGATAATTCTGTCCGAGTTCGAAGGTTTCAGGAAGTGACGATACAGCGTCGATACCGGTAGTCTGTCCCGGCTCAACAACCAATCTGAAACGTGAGTTTCCATCAAGCGAAACGATTTCAGGAGCAGCGACATCTGACCGGGATTTGGAGGCAACCCCATCCAGATCAATCGAAATGGATGCACCCTCGTAGATGGCATATACCTCACCGGAAACATCATCAATCAGCTCAGCTGACCAGTTATCAGGAAGTTGCCAGTCGCTTACTGTAAACGTAAATGTGCCCGATCGGGTAACAAGCATATCCAACGGAATCTCGGTACGTCCGGAAGGCACAGGAAGGTGGTTGATTTCAAGTCCGGTTCCATCAACAGAATACGTTTGCATCAAAGCATATTGAGAAGCGAAAGGATAGAGTTTAAAAGCATCCCATTGATCCAATCCGGGGTTTCCATTATCTGAAAACTGCAGCCATGTGGTTGAGTACAATCCTTGTCCGCGTAGTTCGAAACCAGCAGTTAATGGACTTTCATCCTGCTCTTTTCCGCGAAATGTGGTTGAATTGGCAAGCGCAGATTCAGAAAATGTTAGGCTTGGGTTTTCTGTAATGGCGTGAACAAGGAATCCCTGGAATGGTGCAACTCTAAAACTTCCAAGACTGCCAGCTGAACCGTTCCAAACTCGGAATATACCAACTTGCTCTTCATCAGCAGTATTATCGAAATCATCTTCCGATTTACCGGCAGGCTCGTAGTCGTACACGTAGATAACATTCGACAATCCTGAAGGCTCTAGTTCGTCGAAATTGAGGGTTCCCAAATATGGATTTCCAAGAAGCGTAAATGCATTTCCATTAAGCGATGGTGTTATATCACCTGACCGTGGTGTGCCTGAAATGGCTACATGCTTAGGGAAACTGCCCTCTACACCAGCTTCATCATCTCTGAACACACCTGCTGCAAACCCACTACCAGCTGGTATTTCGTCTGAGGCTGCGTTTATACTGCTGTATGATGTTCCATTAAACGTCAGGACATTTGAGTGAGAAGCTCCAACTGATGGAAAATCTGATCCTGCAAAACCCTGGGTAAACAAACCAGAAAGCATGTCTCCATAAGAAGAGCTAGAAATCGGACTACTAAGAAAACGCCATCCCTGAGCTCCAGCCAGAGTATAAGAAGCAAATACGTCACCGGATGGATATTTTGTAGCAGAACCAATATTTACATTCGCATTTCCCGGATTATCTCCTCCAAAACCAATCTGTATGCTTTCATTTGATAGAAAACCATTCGTTGCATTGAGGTAGGTTGTTACAAAAGCAAACTCAACATCATCCTCTGTACCTAACCCAATATCTGATTTGCTAAATGAAAACGTGATTTTTGCGTCACTTACTGTTTCGATGGTTCTGTTAATTGGAGTAATAAACGTGAGTTCATCGTTACCAACAGCCCCCGTTTCAGGAATTGACCATAATCCACCAAATTCAACATTAAGAGCTAGTGCATGAGTCGCCTCAAATCCACCAGGAAAACGAAGTACAGATGCGTTGTCGCCAGCGGATGAGAGTGCTCTGCGTAAAGCATCTTGCTGATCATTGATTTCACCATCAATACTAGAGCGACCGGAGTTTCCATTGGCAATATACATCACAAATGTGTCGTTGAAATCCGCATCACCTTTGATAATGCGAACATTTACATCAGTTCCGTTGTCGCCAATTTGAACGCTATTATTACCGATTACGCCTCCGAATCCACCATTTTTGTTGCCGGCATACGTTCGCACGAGAGGAAGGGTTGTAAAAGCAACATCATCCGACCAATCACCAGCCTCATCAGCAGAGTTTAGTCCACGAACACGAACATAATAGGTTGACCCAAAATCCAGTTCCTGTTTGAATCTATACGAACTTGTGTTTGATGTGCTAGTTTCAACATCACCGGTGAAATCAGGTGTTGTTGAAGTTTGGATTTCGTAAGTACTGGCATTATCGGTGTCATTCCAGTCTAACGTCGCATTTAGTAAGATATCAGTTGACGAATTGGTCGGTGAAGCGATAACTGGTACTCCGGGGAGTGAGAGCTCGACACTAAATGAATAGTTGCTTTCGGAATTGTTGTCTACACGAATCGACCGCATGTCGTAAAATTGAGCAGACTGATCGGAAACAATAGCAGTTTCATCTAATGAGCTAGTCATTACATAGTAAGTGTACGTTGCATTTGCAGCAACATCTGTAAAAGTATGGGTTGCCGTTGTTCCGGTAAATGTAAGTGGAGCCACTTTACGATCAGCAGATCCCGTGATCGTATAAACAAGGTAAACAAACTCGTCTGATGCAGGCTCTGCTGAAGTTGTAACCGTTACGCTCACATCGTCGCCTCCGCGAACTGTAGATGAAGCATCATTCACAACGCTCGCAATTGTCACGGGCATGGATGATGTTTCCATGAAAATGGCGTCGGTATTGGCGTAACCGTTATCTCTGAAATTGACGGTGTAGAATTTATCTGTGGTTAATGTAACTGTATTGTTTCCAGAACCTCCATCTGTTGTGAATGTAACCGTATTCAGCTCATTCACACTAGAAAAAGTACGTTCTGCCCACTGATTCGCCCATTGATTACCACACCCAGTGCTTGCAAATTTAAAGTTTTGAACTCCTGACTCGCCTGTAAACTGAAAAGTAGTTGTCCAGCGTAATATTCCATTCGAGACTCTGTTCAAATCAAAGTCTCCACCCATATTAGTTTCATTATTAAATCCATTCCAGTCTCCAGGCATTCTAACACCATCAGGTGCATTGATCTGACTGTAAGAAATTTGAGACAATCCGATACAGATAAAGAGTAAAATAAATGCAATTTTCTTGTTCATAACTCACTCCTTATCTCTATTTCGAAGCTTTTTACACGCATATGCGCCTCCGGCGGCGGCAAGCAGACCGAGTCCGCCGAGCGGTGCCTGATCTGGCATTCCGGGTAATGCTGGCGGGGGTGGTGTTGTCTGGGCTATTGCCGTTGTCGCTATGATGAGCACTAACACAACTAAGACTGCAAGTGCTGAGAGAATCTTCAATCTCATAATTTTACTTCCAAAGGTTATTGTTTAATCCAACTCTGACATTGGAACTGACGATAAAAGACTTGCTGACATCAATTTCAAAGTATTTCCCCAAGAACTACCTTTGAATACATGTAAGCGCTTACAATTTGTTCTTATGTTAACAATTTATTATCAAACAACAAAGTTAATGTTTTCTTAAAAAAGCGGTTTTTCGTTCGATAATCACAGGAATATCAATCATCAACACCCCTCACTTTTCTCATAAAATCACTTCACACGCATCATTCTGGGATATATCGAATAAATTTCAGCGATAGCCAGTTTGAGTCACTTTTTTCATACATACCCCTAATTCTAGGAGAAAGACCTTTCGAAATGATTTCGCGATCCTACTTCACTATCGTCATCTTACGCGTGATCACTTCCGGACCAAATTGCAACCTGTAAATGTAGATTCCGGTCGACATCATGCTTGCATCAAAACTCGCGGTGTAGCGTCCCGGAGACATCACTCCATTTACTAGAACAGCCACTTCCCGACCAAGAACATCCTAAACAGTCCGCCGAACTTGCTGCATTTCTGCCGTTCCAGCCGGAATTTCATAGCCAATATTCGTTGTCGTATTAAACGGATTCGGGTGATTCTGATGCAACGCTAATTCAGTTGGCAACACGCTTTCATTACGGTCGATAGACACCAATAATCCGGTTGTGAACGACGAAATCGCACTCCACGGACCATTTCCGCCATCGTTTCGCGCCCGAACGCGCCAGAACAACCGGCGATTTTCTGGCAATTCCGATACCGATATTTCGGTTTCTTCGGTTACTTCAACCGCACTGAAACTGAAGAAAAACTGGGTTGTCGATACTTGTAGCTGGTAGTTCGCGGCTTCATCAACTGATGTCCAGCTGAAATCAACCGGAATCGTTACGCCAGTAGCGCCTTCGGTCGGAGCAATCGCCACAGGAGCTTCATCAGGCGCTGGAGACGCTTCTCCGGTTATGAAGGTGCGCGTTGCACTCCACGGCCCCTCTCCGCTGCTATTCACCGCACGAACTCGCCATACATACATGGTTTCCGAGTTCAAATTGGCCATCGGGCGCCAGGTTGTATCGTTGATTACATCCACGAAACGTACATCTTCGCCCTCAAATTCGTGGGTATCGGCCAGGTGATTGGGTCGCCCAGATTTCGCCAAGGTCTCCGCAGTCGAAGCAACGGCTAGTTGCAAGCTGTACCAGGAAGCGCGTTCTGCCGACATCCAGTCAAAAACCGGACGCAATGGCAGGCTTTCGTCCAATTCAGCCGGACTCACCAACTCTACAATTCCTGGCGCTGGCTGGGCTTCACTCGAATTCACCGCCAGCCACGGACTATGAAACGGTCCGCCGGTGGTGATTTCAGCGAAATCCACGTTAAACCCGAAGTTTTCGAACGCGTCGGCATCTCCAACAGCATCTCCGGGCACCATCACATTCGAAAAATATGCCGTACTCGATGCAATGAAGGCAAATCCGCGCACTTCCCCACCGCTCACATTCCCAATCGCCGATCGGGCAATGGCAATTTCGAGTCCGTATCGGTTCTGATTCTCGTTGTTAAATGCGTATCGCACACTGTTCTCAGGGAAAACATCGCTCGAAACTGGTCCTGTTACTGCCGAGCCATCCCCCATCGGACTCCCGCCCGGAGGCACAATCAACGTCCCCGTCGGAGAATCGCCCGTATAGTCAGCCTCACTCAGCACCGCCCGTCCGCCTTGAGCTCCGAAACGCGCAAATCCATAATCCACCTCGAAATCCATTTTAAACGCATCTTGCAAAGGGTCTCCTGTGTTCAAAAAGAAGGTTCCACCGGGAACAGCGCCCAAAGCGGTTCCAGCCTCTGCCCCGTCGAGCTCCGAAAAGTCGAGAAACAGCCCAATCCCATCTCCATCATTTAGAGGTACTCTTCCGTCCACAAACACATACAATGTGTCGGCGGTGTCGGCAAATCGGATGGCCCGAACATCTTTCCCGAGTCCGAATCCGGCGTTGTCATTTTGCTTCACGGCCATTGTTCGGTATTGAGACTCGCTGGCAACCCCGTCGATGCGGTAAGGCCAGGCTCCGAGCGTATCGGCAACGGTTATCGTAAAGCGGATTTCATCGTCTGAGGCATCCTGGTCTAGATTGTAGTCGATTCGGGCGATGGCTTCGTACTCGCCAACTTCACTAAATGTGAATAATGGGAAACTCACTGTCTCTTGATCGCCGGCCTGAATGCTTGCCACCGTTACTGTATCGCGTGTGACCGCCTCGTCATTTCGTGAAAATTCGAAGATTACGGGCACATTGCGCTGACTAAACGTCGACTGATTCGAAATCCGAACCCGTGGAGTGACTTCATCGCTGACAAAATAACTGCTTCCGGGTGCATCAATAGATGTCATTTCAATATTGATGTCTTCTTCAAGCACATAGTCGGTTGGCACAAAAACCGCATATGTGGAAGGCTGGGTATTTAGCAGAACCCGGCCGTCGGCAAAAACTTCGGTGGTGCCCGGAATGTTACCGGTGATGTCGTAAAGTTGTTTTCCGGCCCAGGGCTTGATCGTTACCCACACATCGATCGGAAACGAGCTGTGTTTGTTGATGGCGACCACGAGTCCGGTCTGTCCCCCCGTTCCGACGCGCTCACCCACATAAACGTGTTTGGGATCTTCAGTGGCGTTTCCGGGCCAAAACGGAGACTGAAAATCGCCGCTTCCGTCGGTGTACGCTGTTGGAATTCGATGCATGCCGCTGGCAAACTGAGACCGAATTTGTACCAAACGGTTAATTTCGTCGCGCATACCGTAGTGGAAATAATCACGCCAGAACACCTGAGCATACCCCGGATGGGTCAGCATGTGCGCATAGGGCAGTATTTTGTTGCCAACAACGGGCGAATGACCTTCCTGCTCAACAGCGCCGAGATAGTTGGTCCGGTCGAAATCGTGATTTTCAACAAATGTGACTATCCGGTCGTAAGGGACGCCGTGGTTGAATAATCCCCGGTTGTGAAGCGTGCGAATGTCGTAGCCATCGCCTCCATCAGACATCTCTTTGTATGCAAACCGGAGGTTGAAATCGAAAACGGTTCCTTGGGTTGGGGTTCCGTTAATTTGGTTGAGGTAGGTTTGGAGGCGACCAATGTCTCCGTCGTAAAGTTCGTGCACGTGGAATGCGTCTGCGGTTCCGGGCTGACTCATAAATCGTTTGAAATACTCGGGATGCACGCCTTTGACGAAATCAAAACGGAATCCGTCGAAGCCGATTTCGTTGATGAGCCAGTCGCCCCAGACCATTAAACTGTCGCCGAGGGGCAGGTTTGAGCCGTCTCCGTCGTGTAGGGCGTTATCGTAGCCGAAACTATTCACATAAAGCTGATGGAATCCACCAATCTGATTTCCCGCGAAAAAGTCGCCTGTGTTGTCTGGATTTCGCACAGCATTTGGAAAAAAATACTGCCCACCTTCGCCGATTGGCCAGGCAATTCGGCCCGACCCGTGGGTTAAGGGGAACGCGGTGAACGTGGAGTCACCACCGGGTGAGAAAAGGGATCCTCCGTTGCGGTCGGTGTACCATTGTCCGTAAGGATTGGGTTCGAGATTGCCACCAGAACGGTGATTAACGACCACATCAGCGTACACTTTCATGCCGTTTTCGTGGAAGCGGGCAATGGCGGCTTCGAGTCCGGCACGGGTTCCGTATCGGGTGGGAATGAAGTTTCCGAGTCCGCTGGTGCGGTCGCCGGCGGCGCTGTCGAATTCACCCAAATCGTAGTAATCGTAGGGAGTGTAGCCAACATCAAACGCTCCGGCTGCGCCTTTGGATGGGGGCGGGAACCAGACGCTGTTGAATCCGGCGCGGGCCAGAACATCGGAGTAATGGGCGAGGGAGTCGTACCAGACTCCGCCCGGGGTTGCCTCCCAGTAGAAGCCCTGGATCATGGGTTTGTCCTGGGCGTTGACCTTAACCGTTGAAACTCCGAAAAACAGAGCCCCTAACAGGACGAATACGGGCACGCGCGACGAACGCCCCGAAATTGGATGATTTTTTCCGACTACTGACATGATTGGCGAAGTTTGTGAACAATATAAATTTGACCGTATAGGCCAGAAAACGTACCAGAGCAGTTGTTAGAAGACGATTGTGATAGAATGGCTTAGTCGACCTTCCTGACCTTTGGTATGTATGAAATTCTCTGGCATTAACCGATGTAAGCGCTTACAAATATCCGCAAGACTTTTGTAAAGTCCAAATTTTTCGGCGGGAGGATGTCAATAACCCATATTCATAAGGTGGTAAAGCAAGTGGAAATCTTCGTAAATGCGTGGAAAAAGCGATCCGTCGTTAAAATTCAGAATTAACCAAAATCACACTCATCCCATATTCTTCCAAATTTCATGTTATATTCATTTTTATGAGTCAGAACACACGAATACCAAATTGCGAGAACTGCAGTTGCAGGATGGAAAACATCTTCAAACGCCTGGACTTACTGGAAGTTCAGGGGTTGAATTTGCAAAAGCGGTCGAAATCCTACAAAAAAGGAGAAGTCATTTTCCGTGAAAGCGAGCTTTCGAACGGACTTTTCTGCATCAGTTCGGGCAAGGTTAAGGTGTTTAAGACGGGCACAGAAGGCCGCGATCTAATTGTACGTCTGGCCCGGCGCGGGGATGTAATCGGCTACAGAGCGCTCATTTCACGCGAACCGTATTACGCCTCTGCGATTGCACTTGAGGAATCGAACGTGTGTTTTGTGCCTGCTGAGGAGTTTTTTAAGTATATCGGTGAGAATCCGGCGTTTTCGATGGAACTGATTCAGACTTTAAGCCGGGATTTACGCATGGCCGAAGAGCGCATCTTGCATCTGGCTCAAAAAACGGTGCGCGAACGTCTGGCCGACTCCCTCATTCTTCTCACCGACACCTACGGGTACGACAAAACCGACTCCAAACTATTGGATGTTCATCTTTCCCGGGAGGATTTTGCCTCGCTTGTTGGCACTGCTACTGAAACAGCCATCCGACTCATCTCCGATTTCCGAACCGAAGGATTAATCGAAACTCCCGGCAAGCGGATTCGAATTTTGAATGAAAAAGCACTCCGGAAAATTGCGGGAAATTTAACGAAGTAATCTTAACTCCTATTCAGCTAAACAGAGCGAATATAGTCACCAAATTTACCCCGCAAAAAAAACTGATTTCATTACATTTACGCCCAGAACTAACACAATTAATACCTCCGGTTTACTGTTGAGATTCTACCTATATTATTGATCATCTATCTTGCCAAAATTGGCATTAGTAGGCTACACACTCTTCCGATATTTAGCACGGTAAGTTTACATTTGCAGTCACCGTCTGCAACGCAACAGGGGTTTATTCAATGAACAAAAAATCTACCGTTTCTGATCAAAACGGTATCCAATCAAAGCCACGCAACGAAGGCCTGGTTATCGTAGCAGCCGGAGCTTCGGCTGGCGGACTGGAAGCAATCAAATTGTTTCTACATTCATTTCCAGTCAGGCTAAATAATATTGCTGTAATTATCGCTCAACATCTGAGTCCGACACATAAAAGCATGATGGTTCAGTTGCTCGTGCGTGATTCCGAAATGAGAGTTATTGAAGCAAAATCCGGCACAACAATTGTCGCAAAGACGGTATACATCACCCCTCCCGACAAGCAAATTGTTGTAGAAAATGGCAAAATCAAGCTTCGTAAAATAGAATCGGCGATCGGTCCAAAGCCAAGTATCGATACTTTTTTCACTTCCCTGGCCAAATCTATGACTGGCCCCATTGTTGGCGTTATTCTTTCAGGAACCGGATCGGATGGATCCATTGGGATTCAGGCACTTAAGAAGGCCGGTGGATTCATCATTATTCAAGACCCTGATACGGCCAAATACGATGGCATGCCCAGATCTGCCATTCAAACTGGTGCATACGACGCCATTTTAGCACCCGACCAAATTGGTAACCGCATAGCCGCACATTTAACCGGCAAAAATGAATTTGATGAAGATATCATAATTAACGATTTAGACCTCATATTTCAACGTCTTAGTGAACGAACCGGCACCGATTTTTCGCATTACAAACGGGCCACAATTAACAGACGACTGCGTAAACGGATGGATAGTCTAAAGATTAAAACCATCACAGAGTACAACACCTATCTGGAAGACAATCCCGAAGAAGCAGACATTATGTTTCAAACCATCCTAATTGGGGTGACATCATTTTTCCGGGATAAAGAGGCGTTTGAGTCATTAAAATCGTTGCTGGAAGACCAGCTTAAAAAGTTTACATCCGCAGATACCTTCCGGGTTTGGATTCCGGGTTGCTCAACGGGCGCAGAGCCATACTCCATTGCCATTATGCTTCAGGAACTCTCAAATGTTCAGGAGGATGTGCCAAAAATTCAAATTTTCGCCTCAGATATTGATGAAGAAGCGATTAAATTTGCCCGAGCGGGGGTATATGAAGAGGATATGCTGCACGAAGTCGACCCCAAGCTGATTTCAGAGTATTTCAATGCAATGCCAGATAGAAAGTGGGAGCTGAATAAATCCACACGTTCGATGGTCTTGTTTTCGAAACATGATTTGACCAAAAGTGCACCGTTTCTGAAAATTAACCTCATTTCTTGCCGAAATCTGCTTATTTATTTTGATGAATCGTTGAAGAGGCAGATTATGCCATTGTTTCATTATTCGCTTAGCGAGAATGGAACTCTATTCTTAGGTAAATCAGAAACTACGGGGTCTTTCGACACCCTCTTCTCGGCAGCTGATTCCAAGAACAAGATTTATAAGCGCAAAGCGGGGCAATCAAAGTATCCTGTCAGGTTATTGCAGAATACGGCCACAAAAAGTAGCACACATTCGGAAATTAGTTCTCCTGCTAAGCCATCGTTATCGATTCTGGTACGCGACACCCTTTTTAGAACGTTCGAGCATCCATATGTAGTTATCGATCAGTATTATAGTATCGTGGAAACGAAAGGAGATGTGCGGTTGTTCCTGACACTTCCCGACGGATCGATGAGTAATAATCTGATGGTAATGTTGAATAAGGAACTTCAGATTGAAGGTCGGAAAACAATATCTGAATCAATTAAAGAACATGTGGTTGTACATGGTAAAATCCGAAAGTTCGAGCTCTACGGGACAACGCACTTTGTGAGAATTACGGTCAAGCCCATTGCATTTGAAGAAAAAGCTGAAAGTTTGTTTGTGGTGATATTCGAAAAACTGGACATTACTGAGTTCCTGAAAAAATCAAGTAGTCTGAACACGGAATTGGTTAGCGATCGAATTGAGGAGCTGGAGCATGAGCTTACCATTACCAAAGAACTGATGCAAACGTATATCGAAGAAGTCGAGACTAGCAACGAGGAGCTCCAATCGCTAAACGAAGAGCTGCAAAGCAGTAATGAGGAGCTTCAGTCTACCAACGAAGAGCTAGAAACGACCAATGAGGAACTTCAGAGCACCAACGAAGAGATTCAGATCGCCTACGAAGAGCTCGAAATGTCGAAACGAGAACTAGAAGGAACAGAGCATAACCTCAGAATTCGCGAGTTAAATCAGCGGGCAATGTTGGGTAACACCTTACAAGGATTTATTCTGGTTGATGGAAACTTTAAAGTGGCCGAGATCAATGAAGTAGCTAAGACGATTCTCAGTAAAATTCATCCGCACTCTATTGGTAAAGGCGATACGATGTATAAGCTTGGGATTGACTCTCAATCGGGTTTATTGCTCAAAGAGCTACGTCGTGCTTTTGAAGGAAAAGATGTTCGCGGGGAGATGAAGTATGAGACTAACGACGGTGAAATTTTGTGGCTGGCATACAATTTTATGCCAGTAATTGATACCGATAGCAACTACTCTACGGTCTCGGCAGGAATTCTAGACATTACAGACCAAAAGCGATTCTCCGAACAGCTTAATCAGACCGAGCGATTGCTGCAATCTGTATTTAATTCTACCTCAACCGGTATTTGCATCACCGACTCAAACGGACGATATGTCGATGTGAACACCGCATATTGCGAGATTTATGGGTATACCAAAGAGGAATTGGTTCATAAACATTTCACAATAGTAGCTCCAGACGAGTATAAATCAGTTCTCATTAAGCTCCACGACGATTTCATTGCCGGAAAAGAAGAGCTCGATGCCGAGTGGATTGTTCAGCGAAAAGACATGAGTAGAATCGACATTTTTGCCTCCGCGCACTTGCTCGAATACGCTGATGGCAGCCGATATAAAGTGACCAGTATTCGCGACATTACGGAGAATAAAAAGTACAAGAACTTTATGAGCGAAGCGCAACAGCGCGTTCAGATTGGAGGCTGGGAATTAGACACGTTCACGCGTATTCTCAGCTGGTCTGAGGAGACATATAAGTTGATGGGAATATCTTTTGAGGAACATGTAGACCTGGAATACATGATTGATTTATTTCCTGATGAGGCTGGAGTTGCCCTGGAATCGGCGATTGAACAAGCACTCGACGACGGAACACCGTTTGATATCGAGCTTGAGTTAAATCCAGATATGAACAGAAATTGGATACGGATTTCGTGTAAACCTGTGCGTGTGTACGACAAAACCATCAAACTATTTGGTACTATTCAAAACGTAAGTGATCGCATTAATCAGGAGGTGGCTCTGAGGTCCTCTCTATTGGAGAAGGAAGTTCTTTTAGCTGAAATCCATCACCGGGTTAAAAACAATTTAGCAGTGGTGTCGAGTATGCTTCAGCTGCAAATGATGGACGAAAGCGACGAAAAACTCCAGCAGAAACTCTTCGATAGTACGAGTCGTGTGGCCACGATGGCCGCCATTCATGAGGATTTATACAAAACCAAGGATTTCGCCAATATTCCGTTCGACAGCCTTATACAAAAACTTTTAATACGAATAAATTCACTTCAGCTATCTAAAAAGAAAATTGATATACAGTATGATTTAACTGATTTCAAGCTGAATATGCAGTATGCGATTCCATGTGCGCTGACACTTAATGAGGTCGTTACGAACATTTTCAAGCATGCGTTTGAAGGCAGAGATGGCGGACTAATTTGCGTTAAGAGTGAAAAAATCAGGTCTACGATTAAGTTTGAAATTACCGATAACGGCATAGGTATTCCCGACCGACCGCTTTTACAGGAAGCTGAATCACTCGGAATGCAACTTATTGGTACATTGACTCAGCAGTTGGAGGGAAAAAGCACGTATATGCGTCGTGAAGATGGCGGAACCAGATTCACGCTGGAATTTAGGGTCAAAGTAGAGTAGGTGCGAGCGTACGCTTGTGCCAGGGAATGTACGTTTAGCAAGTTTACATTTGCACCAGTGAATTACGCTTGCAATAAGGAATTATGCTTGCAATAAGGAATTATGCTTGCGCCAAGTTAGATTTTGTCATCGCGTACTTGATACGCGATCTCCTTTTCTTTGGCTAGTCGCTAAATCCATGAGATCCCGCATCTCGCTTCGCTCGTGCGGGAAGACTGAGATCATATCTGGTGCAAGCGTACGCTTACACCAGGGAATTACGCTTGCGCCAAGTTAGATTTTGTCATCGCGTACGTGATACGCGATCTCCTTTACTTTGGCTAGTC